>NZ_JAMPPJ010000032.1:0-53789 GCF_028481025.1 Providencia sp. PROV150
TTCAGGATTAGCGGGTGGTCTTACTACCGGCGATGTGGCGGGTGCGATTACTGGCTCGCAAGCAGCGAAGAATGCAGTAGATAATAACTTTGTTATTCCTGCACCTGTTGTACCGCCAGCCGTAGGCGGCACAACTAATGATGTCAAAGCTGAAGCCGATAAGAATATTGCTAAAGGCGTTGAAGATGGTTTAAGTAGCATTGGTGATGGACTCGGTGGAATATTTGATTGTTCTTTTGGGATGAGTTGCTCAAATGATATCGATCAGGCAGGTAAAGATCCTAATGTCGGAAAAAATTTAACGTCGGAAGAGAAAGAATCACTTGGTGGCAGTGTAAGCGGTGCATCGAATGGTTTTGAGCCAGACGATGAAAATAAGTCAAAAGAACCTCAAAAAAATACGCAAGTACAAAAACTTAATCAGAAGCAAGAAAGTGCTGTCCGTAAAATTGATAATGCAATAGAAAAAGCGATGAAAGACCATGACATTATGGGAACGCTTAAAGATATGGATGGAAATCCAGTAGCTAAACCAAATGGTGGATATTGGGATCATATGCAAGAAATGAATAATACACTTAGAGGGCTGCGTAATAACGCTGAGACTCTGAAAAATATTAATAATCCTGAAGCTCAAGCCGCATATAATAGAGCTATACAGGCAATAGATAAGATAGAGTCATCTATTAAGGGCTATGGTATATGATTACGTTTAGAAAACTACTTGCAAATTCAATAGATAAAAGTGAAAAGCATACATCACCTTTAGATGATTGGTTTTATCGAGTTCTTGATATACCAATATCTAATCTATCAACTGAAGATATCTGTCGAGCAATTAGGCAAAAATTATTTTTAGAAACAATTTTGCCTAATGCACGCAATATATTAAAAAGCGCTCCACTTGCTGGTGAGTACTATGACGGTGAATTAATAGCAGCTATCGCATCACTCTCATCTACAGATATTGCTCAACACATAGAAATTATTAAAGAAATTAAAAAAATTTTAACGTCATTAGATATTTCTGAGCTATCAAAAGATTTACAGCAAGATGTTCTAAAAATAATGGGCTATTAACCATTAATGCTTAAATAATTTTACTCCTCAGCCAACCGGATAATCAACTGTCCGGCTTGGCGAGTGAGGGTAAAGTGGTTTCCTATTGTTGAGAATAACTCAATGGCACTTGGTGGAAACCTTGGGTTCTTATTTGCTGATATCCCAGATTGTGATGCGAGCTGTAAAGCAGACATAACTAAAGGCATTAATAATGGTAATTTAGTTGTGTCTGGAGCATCGATGGGCGTCGTTGCAGCTGGCTACTCATTAGTTATAGCACCAGAAATGATAGCAACTGTTCGAGCTGCTTTAACAGGCTGTCAAGCAGCACCTGTAATATGCTTAAATGAAGTGGGTATATTTACAGCAGAGGTAGTAACACCGGGAGGAACTGGTGCCGGCGGTGCATTGATTATTGGTAAAACAGCACAAGAAGTCTCGACAGTTAAACAAGTAATACAGTCAGAAGCCAAGGCTGGTAAGATTAACTTGAATCAGTTGACGAGTGCGGAGTCAACAGTAATAAACTCAGGTAAAGATATCCTTAAATTACCTAATGGAAAACAAGGGATAGTCATACAGAATGCATTAGAACCTCATGAATACCAGCAAGCATTAGATATTGTTAAATATAAGGGCGGTAATTTTAAAGGAGTTGAAAAAGAAAATTTCCAAGGAATAGATGGATGGCTAGATGGTGTTCCGGTCCAATTAAAATTAGTAGAAGGGCAGAGCATCAACGCTGTTAGGCGCAATATTGTGAGTGGTGCCAAAGATATGCAAAAAGCTGGCTATCAAGGGGATCTATATGTGGATGCATCTAAAACAGGTGTAAGCATGAAAGAAATGATTGACCACTTTAAATCTGGCTCTCCAGTTAGCAATATCACAAAAGAAGGCACGGTAAATAATATTTACATTAAAACCCAAGATGGCTGGCTTAATGTTACAAGTGGCTCAATTAGTACCAATGGAGGAAAATAATGTCTAACGAAATTTTATTTCCAATTAAAAAGCTTCCTCAATTTGAAGATATCCTCAATAGTATCGTCGATGGGTTTAATGACTTTTCTTTGTCTACAAAACAATTAACTATAGGTATATCAGCTAAAAAAGGACTAAATTTACTTGATAAGTTTATCTATATACACGACCACCAATATGATTATTTTTGTTGGATAAGTTTTAACTTTATTGAAGAAAATCTACGTGATATAGATGATATAGAGTACCCATACATGGTAAGTGTCTCCACAAGAGGTGAGAGCAACTTAAAGTTTTCAGTTTTAATTTTGTATATAATATCTAGCTCATTGAATTCAAGAGTAATTTATGATGATGCTTATTTAATCCAACCTAAAGAGCCTTATCCATCTTCTGAATTAAAACTATTTGTTGAGCGTTACATTCAAGATCTTTACTCTATTAATTAATGAGACGATCCCAGTTATCTGCTGGGATCGTCCTTAAATATCTTACTCGTTCTCAACCAGCTGGATAATCAACTGTCCGGCTTGGTGGGAGAGGTTGTAGTGACTCCCCACCTCAAATCCCATCTCTTTCAGCCACTTATCGCTTAAAGTGAGTTGTAGCTGGGGTTGGGTTTACCGTGGTTAGGGGCGTAACCCACTGTATATTGTCTGGTTTTACCCCCCCTTCTTCTTTAGTTGTCTAGCTTTTTGCCTTACAACTGCGCACTAATGCCAATCGTCGAAAAGCAAAAGGCGGCTTTGATGTCAATGTCAAAGAGCACACTCAGCTTGATGGTGCGGTGATCCTGCATCACACCCAATACCAGATAGGCTCATTGACAAGCTAATAGCTAGATACCAAGAAGTAAAAAATGATCCTAATGCAGATTTTTATCATCTAACTGAATCATTTGAAAATTTCTCTCGAGCTTATGAGGTTTAACTGTTGAGAATGACTCATTGTCTCAAGCAGGGAAAGTGGCTTGGTGGTTAGTTCGCCCAAGCACTATTGGGACTCCAGTTACGACTATGGTGTCCACTTCCCCTAAAATGAGACAGCAACCCAGAAAGCGGCAATAGTCTGTTTAATGAGTATCTTTTTATAGTGTGTTTGGCGTAAAATTACCAATATTAGAACATATTTAAACCTGAGTTAACGAAAAATGAAGCAAGAGACAATTATTCAAAAAATTTGGAGTTTATGTAACATATTGAGAGGTGATGGAATCACCTATTACCAGTATGTATCTGAACTTAGCTATCTGTTGTTTCTTAAAATCGCTCAGGAAAATGGTTCAGAAAAACTGATACCTAAAGGCTATCGATGGGTTGATCTAGAATCTCATACAGAGGAAGGATTATTAGGTTTTTACCAGGAAATGCTCACACACTTGGGTGCGCATGTTGAAAATGAAGTCATAAGAGAAATTTACGCCTTTCCTACAACAGTGTTCTCCCATTCCGAAAATTTAAAAGCTGTTGTAGAAGGTATTTCAAAAATAGAATGGCACCAAGTAGGAAAAGATGGATTTGGTGACCTCTACAGCGGCCTCATTGATAAAAGCGCTCAGGATACTCGTTCGGCGGCTGGACAATACTTTACGCCACGCTCTTTAGTTAACACAATAGTGAGATTAATACAGCCTAATCTTGGAGATTTAATTCAAGACCCCGCGACAGGAAGTGGTGGATTCTTAGTTTCTGCTGATAGCTATATTCGCACCAAGTATTCACGAGAAAAATATCAAGTTAATCCTCCTCAGTATCAAGGGGTAGAAATAGAGAAAAATACTCGCCGAATTTGCTTAATGAATATCTTTTTGCATAATTTGGATGCAAACATTATTTATGGTGATGCGCTTACTGATGATGTAACAGGATTGGACGAAGCGGATGTAATCTTGGCTAACCCTCCTTTTGGCAATAAGGCTGGAGGGCAACGTCCTTTGCGTAATGATATTCCATACCCCAATACAAATAAGCAACTCGCTTTCTTGCAGCATATTTATTTGGGGCTTAAGGCTGGCGGTCGGGCTGCTGTAGTGTTGCCAGATAACGTATTGTTTGAGTCTGGTATCGGTACGGATGTACGCCGTGACTTAATGAATAAATGTAATCTACATACTATTTTGCGCCTACCTTCCGGTATCTTTTACGCTCCGGGTGTTAAAACTAACGTATTATTCTTAACCAAAGGCTCCACCAAAGACAAACATCAGCAAGAGAACTGTACTAAGAACATCTGGGTATATGATCTTCGCACCAATATGCCTAATTTTGGTAAGCGCACGCCCTTTGGTAATTCCGAGATTGGCTTTTCACCAGAAGATTTTGGTACAGATCCGCACCTTGGCGCATTCGAGAAAGTGTTTGGTGAAAAACCTGATGGAACCAGTAAACGTACTGAAGGTGAATACAGCTTTGGTGCGCAATAGATTGAAATAGATAAAGAGGCAGTGGAAGAAAATCAGGATATTGATGAACAGCTTGCCCATTCTCGCTGGCGCTGCTTTAGCCGAGAATGGATTGCAAACACCAAAGGCGACTCACTGAATATCTCGTGGCTGAAAGACAATAACAGCATCGATACGACTGATTTGCCTGAGCCAGATGTACTGGCACGCGAAGCAAAAAGTGAATTAGAAGCCGCGTTGTGTGAACTGGACGAACTATTAGCTGTGTTGGAAGGGGTAATTAAGTGACTTCAACTAATACATGCAATTGGATAGAGTTAAGAATTGGAGATATCGCAGATGTTATTTCAGGAGGGACCCCAAAGACTAGTAATCCGGAAAACTTTAAAGAATCCGGTACAGGGATTGCTTGGCTAACACCCGCGGATCTTAGCGGTTACACTGAAAAATATATTAGTTTTGGTGCTAGAGATCTAAGTAGACAAGGGTATAACTCGTGTTCTGCAAAAATATTACCTAAAGGGAGCTTGTTGTTTAGTAGCCGAGCACCGATTGGATATGTAGCTATCGCACAACATGAGATCTCAACCAATCAAGGGTTTAAGAATTTCGTTTTTCCCTATGGAGTTAATTCAGATTATGCCTACCACTACCTTAAGAGTATCAAAGATATCGCTGAAAGCATGGGCACAGGTACAACCTTTAAGGAAATTTCAGGCGCTATTGCAAAAAGGTTACCCTTCGTACTTCCTCCTTTAGCAGAACAAAAAATCATTGCTGACAAACTCGACATACTGATTGCACAAGTTGACGCCATCAAAGCCCGCCTCGAGCGCATCCCCGAAATCCTAAAAACATTTCGCCAATTAGTCCTCACTACCGCCGTAAGTGGAAAATTAACAGAAGATTGGAGAGGATTATATAAACAAAATATTGACATGTGGCAAAATGGGATCCTCGGTGATTTTGTTGAAAATCCGACTTATGGCTCATCAACTAAGTCTCAACCCGAAGGCCTCGTACCCGTTTTAAGGATGGGTAATTTACAAGATGGTTGTCTCGATTGGACAAACTTGGCATATACTTCTGACCCAAAAGAGATTGAAAAGTATAAGCTTTCAGCTGGTGATGTACTTTTCAATCGTACAAATAGCCCAGAGTTAGTTGGTAAAACCTCAATTTTTCGAGGTGAAAGGGAAGCTATATATGCTGGCTATTTAATCAGAATTAAATGCAAAGAAAATTTAAACCCTGAGTTTTTGAATTACCTATTAAATAGTCCGGCTGCAAAGGAATATTATTATCGAGTCAAATCTGACGGCGTAAGTCAGTCAAATATCAACGCTCAAAAACTAAAAGCATATGCAATCAGAGTTCCAACAATGATAGAACAAAGCGAAATCGTCCGCCGTATCGAAGAGCTCTTCGCGTTTTCAGATATCATCAAACAAAAAGCCAATATCGCATTAGATCGAGTAAAGAACCTCACTCCATCCATTATGTCCAAAGCCTTTAGCGGAGAGTTGACTGCAGACTGGAGGACTGCCAATCCAGAGTTACTAACTGGTGATAATAGCGCCGAAGCCCTATTGAGAAAAATTAACTCAGAACGAGAGACTATCAAACAGCAGCCTAAGACAAAATTTACCACCGTAAAAAAAAATACAGGTAGCCGTATGAGCAAAAAAATAATCAAAGTAGTTGATGCGTTGAAAAAAGCCGGTAAGCCTCTTAGCGGACAGCAATTGTTAGAGGCTGCGGGCTACCCAAGCGACAGTAGCACCGATCAACTGGAATTGTTCTTTTTAGATGTTCGTAATGCTCTTATAATCGAAAAGTCTATCATAAAGCTTGAACGTGGTGACGACAGCCAAGATTGGTTCGACTTGGCTAAGCCACCAGTAAATAAAGCGGAGAATTAAGGACAGCCCATGAAAGTCGATAGATTGCATATTCGCTCACGCTTTAAAAATCTTGAAAACGTGAAAGTGGATTTTGATGAAAGTCACCTGATGACAGTGGTGGTAGGCCGTAATGGTTCTGGTAAATCAAACGTTCTTGAAGCTTTGGTAACTATATTTCGCAATCTTGATCTGGGCGAAGCACCACCTTTTTCTTACGAGCTGATTTATCGACTTGGTGAACGCCATAAGCCCAATCAGCTCAGTGAGCGATGGCTGGAAATAACCATTGATGCCGATCCAGAGCGTGGCACATTGGCAAAACAATATAAAGTATGTGTGCGCGATCTTTTAAGTGAAGACACACCAAGGGATGTGTTTAATGAACGGCCTTCAGGTATAGCCATTCCGTTTTCAAAAGTTAAGCGTGATAAAAGCGGTAAAGCACCATACCTACCTAATTATGTTTTTGCATATTACTCAGGTCCCAGTGATCGTCTTGAAGACCATTTTAAAAAACACCGTACGGATTTCTATCGTAAGTTACTAGAAGATAAATTGGATCTAAAAGGTGATATTCGGCCATTATTCTACGCTAAACCTCACCACAGCCAATTCGTATTACTTGCCTTTTTCTTATCAGAACATGACAGCGCAGAAAAAATATTTTTGCGAGAGCACTTAGGTATTGAAGGATTAGACAGTATTCATTTTGTAATGCGCCAACCTGGGTGGGCTAAACAGAAAGGAGAATTGTTTTGGGGAGCACGCGGCGTTGTTCGTCGCTTTCTGGATGAACTGATACAACACACATTATCACCGATAAAAGTGAGTCGCCCAGAAGATACCTCGTTAACCGGCAATAGTATTCGAAATGAGTTCTTCCATCTATTTTTACCTGATGTAAAAGCACTGCGTGAATTCGCCAAAGCTCTCAGTGCCGACGAATTGTTTAAAATGCTCGAAAGTACCCTACTATCAGAAATTATCTCTGAAGTCAGCATACGGGTGAAAGTATCCAGCAGCATAGAACCTCTCACTTTCCGAGAACTCAGTGAAGGTGAACAACAACTACTGACTGTATTGGGTCTGCTCAAATTTACTGGCGGTAAAGATTCCTTGTTTTTGCTCGACGAACCTGACACTCACCTTAATCCCTCTTGGGCCATTAAATATCTTAAATTTCTACGTGAATTTGTACCTAATCACGATACTAGTCACTTGCTGATGGTCACACACCATCCTTTAGCTATTGCCGAGCTGAAGAAACAGCAAGTACAAGTCATGTGGCGTGATGATGAACATAATGTCCACTCGCAAGAGCCTTACATAGATCCTCGTGGTGCAGGCTTTATGTCTACACTTACTGAAGTTTTTGGTCTAAATACAACCCTGGATCTCGAGACCCAAAAATTATTGGATGATCGGAACGAACTATCTCACATCGAAAATCGAACGAAAGCTCAGAACAACCAACTAGATCTTCTAAATGATGAGTTAAATAGACTTGGGTTTTCATTTGAAAACAGGGATCCATTATACAGTGATTTTCTCTTAGCATGGCAAGACCTAAAATACAGTGATAGACCACCATTAACGCCTGATAAAGCAGCTCAGAGACGAGCAGCTATGAAAAAAGTAATTGAGGTGCTTCAAGCTAAGAAGGTTAGCGAATGATTTTTATCAAACGAGACGCCACGCTTATTCCAGCAAAGGTATTTGACGTTGCTCAACGCGCGCAAAATGCTCTAGAACAATTACCCGTGGAACAGCGGAAAGACTTCCTCAAAAAAAAGTCTCATATATGGAGAGGCTTTTCAAAATATCTTGCTAAAATGTCTTATGGAAAGTGCTGGTACTCTGAAGCTAAAGATGCAGGTGCAAATTTCGATGTAGATCATTTCAGGCCTAAATCAGAGGCAAGAAGAACAGAAAATTTAGTCGATACAGAAGGTTATACATGGTTAGCATTTGATTGGAAAAATTTCAGACTTTCCGCTCAGAATTGTAACCGTTTGAACACGGATGAATCTGGTTACACCGTTGGCAAAGGCAGTTGGTTTCCTCTATTAGATGGTAGCCCTAAAGCAAACTGGGGGAATCGTTGTATCGATGATGAAAGAGTAACTCTGCTAGACCCCACTGTCCAAGCAGATCTCACCTATATAGATTATGACGATAACGGTAGATTTACTTCGAGCAGACACTGTGTTGGACAAGCCGCATTAAGAATTCAGCAGTCTGGTATTATTTATGGTCTTAATTTTGAGAAAATGCGTGAAGCACGATTTCAAGTGATGAAAGAAGCAAAAGAACTTCTCGAAACTATCCAGCAAAGTGTTGAAGACTTAGATCCATTGGGTGATGAAGCACCAATGAGAACAATCGAACGCCAAATAGAACAACTCAAAACTAAAACACGAGCCGATGCACCATTCAGCCGTGCAGTGAGATCACAGCTTATAAAACTTGGTGCAGAGGATTACTTAATTGACCGAAGTTTGGATACGGTTTGAGTATCTTTCTGAGCTGAGCATTTAGAGCCCTAACTGATATAGAAACTGTAATAATAGTGACATATCAGGAAGCGTAGTAGTAAAAGTGCCTAGAAGAGAGAAGCCCATTCCGTAATTATTTATATAGAAAGTATCTGATTTAGAAAATTTATGGTGACATGAATAATAGCCACTTAGGCGTAAACATGGCCAAATATCACTAAAAATTCACACTCACCACATTCCCCAAACTCCCCTCCAACTCATCTATATAATCCGCATACCACTGCATCATTTCCCTGCGTCCATCCATATACTGAGCATGGTTATACGTACCACGGATCGCGTTCTTATCGATATGCGCGAGCTGGGTTTCAATCCATGCTGAATTAAATCCTTTCTCATGCAGAATTGTGCTCATCGTGTGGCGGAAGCCATGTCCTGTTAGCCTGCCTTTATATCCCAATAACTCAATAACCTGATTTACGCTTTCCTTACTGATTGGCTTTCTATGGTCATTACGGCCTATAAAAACGAGCTCATAATGCCCTGATAGTGGCTTGAGTGAATTAAACAGCTCGATCACCTGCTTTGATAATGGCACTACATGCGGTCGCTTCATTTTCATTACTTCAGCAGGTATCTCCCAAATTCCTTTTTCTAAATCAAGATCCTGCCAACGAGCAAAACGGAGCTCTTGTGTTCTAACCGCTGTTAGCAAAATAATTTTAGTCGCTGTTTTGGTTATCACACTGCCCGTATAACCTGCTAAATCTTTTAGAAAATAAGGCAGCTCTTCAGCAGTTAAAAACGGAAAGTGTTGTTTCTTCGGAGGAGTTAATGCAGATGCAAGATCGGGGGCGGGGTTATATTCCGCTCGACCGGTAATAATTGCATAGCGAAAGACCTCACCGCAGCGCTGGCGGACTTTACGCATCTTCTCTAAGGCTCCGCGCTTCTCCATCTTACGCAAGGTTTCAAGTAGTTCTAAGGGCTTAATCTCTGCTATCGGACGCTTACCAATATAAGAAAAGATATCCTTTTCAAAGGTATCAATAATTTCATCACGATAACGTAGTGACCAGCGATCCGCTTTAGAGGCATGCCATTCACGAGCGACTGCTTCAAAGGTACTTTCTGAAGCTAAGTGCTTTTCTAATCGCGCTAATTGCTTTTGTTCACTTGGATCTTTATTTTGAGCTAACAATTTCTTCGCATCATCACGTTGGTTTCTTGCTTCAGCTAATGTCACTTGAGGGTAGACACCAATGGAAAGCATTTTTTCTTTGCCTGCAAAGCGATACTTCATTCTCCAATATTTAGAACCATTGCGATTAACGATCAGATATAACCCACCTGAATCAGAAAGTTTGTAGGGCTTATCTAGCGGCTTTGCCGTTTTAATTTTTATATCACTCAGAGCCATAACAAAACCTCCGTAAGCCCTATCTGTTACAAAGAAAATGAGAATTTGGGGGTGCAAGATATACCATACCTAAATGCACCCCCGATTAACACCCCCAACTGGGGGTTGATGTGGAGTAACTCCAGTTGAACTGAGTTGACTATAAATTGCTTTTATATATTGAATTTAAAGGATTTAATTGACTTCAGTGGAGGTGCATTGAACTTGAGTGGCGGAAGATCACAGGAGTCGAACCTGCCCGGGACTGCTGGCAGCCCCAACTGGATTTGAAATCCAGCCGCCTCACCGGAGACGACGATCTTCCTCTATAGATTGGAAAGTGATTATAGACTGAATTCATTATTTTCCAAAGCATTGAAACTACAACTATTGCCTTTATTGATAAAAACCAACAAAAACCCCATTTATTGATAAGCGTTAATAAGAAAAAACGTTAGATTGATATTGAGGTTTGTACATCTGCCCCCATATACTTTCTTATATTCGCAATGGCGTGCTGGTTCTATCACCCATAACATTTATCCTATTTGGGTATAAGTTCGCCATTTAACTTTTATTGTCAACACAGTAAGCCTTGGCCTACGAGCACAAGCCTGCAATCACAGGATGTTTTATGACAAATTCATTATTAGCCGATTCCGCACTACCCCGTTTTTCTACTATAGAGCCTGCGGATATTTTTCCCGCGGTCCAACACGTACTCAATGAATATCGCCAAACAGTAGAAAACCTGTTGAGTGCAACAGATCAATACACTTGGGACAACCTGTGCCAACCTTTAGAAGAAGCCAGTGATAAGCTGTCTCGTGTTTGGTCGCCAGTGAGTCATTTACACTCCGTGAAAAACAGCCCAGAACTGCGCGAAGAGTATGAAAAATGTTTACCATTACTGTCTGAATTCAGTACCTGGATGGGGCAGCATGAGCCTTTGTATCAAGCATATAAATCATTAAAAGAAGGGGCTGAATTTAATTCCCTTAGCCAAGCTCAACGTAAGTCTATCGAAAATACCTTACGCGATTTTGAGTTATCCGGCATTGGCTTACCTGCTGAAAAACAGCAACGTTATGGTGAAATTGTGGCACGTTTGTCGGAGATAGCGTCTAAATTTAGCAATAACGTGCTTGATGCAACTATGGGTTGGACCAAACTGATTAAAGATGAAAAAGAATTAGCGGGTATGCCAGAAAGCGCTATTGCTGCAGCAAAAGCCATGGCTGAATCAAAAGGTGAAGAAGGCTACTTACTCACTCTCGATATGCCAAGCTATTTACCTGTTATGACCTATGCTGATAACGCAGAATTACGTCGTGAGATGAGCCATGCATATAGCACCCGTGCGTCTGACCAAGGCCCAAATGCGGGTAAATGGGATAACAGCGAATTAATCGATGAACTGATGGCTTTACGCCACGAGCTAGCGCAATTATTAGGTTTTAAAAACTACGCAGAAAAATCCCTAGCGACCAAAATGGCCGAATCGCCAGAACAAGTGCTGAATTTCCTCAATGATTTAGCTGACCGTGCTCATCAGCAAGGGGAAAATGAACTGGCTGAACTGACGGCTTTTGCTAAAGAACATTATGGTGTCGATACGCTTGAATCTTGGGATTTAGCCTATTACAGCGAAAAACAAAAACAGCATAAATTCTCATTAAATGATGAACAATTGCGCCCATATTTCCCTGAACAACGCGTCCTGAATGGCTTGTTCGAAGTTGTTCATCGCATTTATGGTTTAACTGCCAAAGAACGCAATGATGTAGAAACATGGCATAAAGATGTGCGTTTCTTTGAACTCTATGATGAAACCAATACCTTACGCGGCAGCTTCTACCTAGACCTCTATGCTCGCGAACATAAACGCGGTGGAGCTTGGATGGACGATTGTGTTGGCCGTATGGTGCATAAAGACGGCTCATTACAAAATCCTGTAGCCTATTTAACCTGTAACTTCAATAAACCACTTGGCGATAAACCCGCACTGTTTACTCATAATGAAGTCACTACCTTATTCCACGAATTTGGTCACGGCTTACATCATATGTTAACGCAAATTGATGTTGCAGATGTCGCAGGGATTAACGGTGTACCATGGGATGCTGTCGAGTTACCAAGTCAGTTTATGGAAAACTGGTGCTGGGAGCCTGAAGCCCTCGAATTTATTTCCGGCCATTATGAGACAGGCGAGCCATTACCAACAGAAATGCTCAATAGTATGTTAGCGGCGAAGAACTACCAATCAGCTATGTTTGTTCTACGCCAGTTAGAGTTTGGCCTGTTTGATTTCACCTTACATGCTGAGTATGACCCAGCCAAAGGTGCGCAAGTCATGCCAACGCTATATGCGATTAAAGATAAAGTCGCTGTGGTTCCTTCACCAAAATGGTCGCGCTTTCCACATGCTTTTAGCCATATTTTCGCAGGTGGCTATGCAGCTGGCTATTACAGCTACTTATGGGCAGATGTGCTTGCGGCAGATGCATACTCACGTTTCAGTGAAGAAGGCATCTTTAACCGTCAAACAGGTCAGTCTTTCCTCGACAATATCTTAAGTCGTGGTGGCTCAGAAGAGCCAATGGCGCTGTTTGAACGCTTCCGTGGTCGCAAACCAGAATTAGATGCCATGTTGAAGAGCTATGGTATTCATGGCTAATCGTATTGAGATCCAATTGATCTGCGAAGAGGGTGCCGATCCCGGCACTCTTTCTCAACTTTCTGAAAAATGGCAACTTTCTCATACCCCTGATGCCATTATGGCGGTTGTACTTACGCCTGAAAACTTACAACTGCGCAAACTAGATGAGCCTAAATTAGGTGGGATTTTTGTTGATTTCGTCTCTGGGGCGATGGCCCATCGTCGCAAATTTGGTGGAGGTCGCGGTGAAGCTGTTGCCAAAGCCGTCGGGATCAAAAAAGATTATCTTCCCGATGTCATTGATGCCACTGCTGGCCTAGGGCGTGATGCCTTTGTTCTAGCCGCTCTCGGTTGCCATGTCCGTATGTTGGAGCGCCACCCTGTGGTTGCTGCTCTATTGGATGATGGTTTACAACGAGGCTACCAAGATGCAGAAATTGGCCCATGGTTACAAGAGCGAATGTCATTGATTCATGCATCCAGTATTACAGCACTGAGTGAGATAACCCATGCCCCTGATGTTATCTATCTTGATCCGATGTACCCTCATCGGCAAAAAAGTGCTTTAGTGAAGAAAGAAATGCGAGTATTTCAGTCATTAGTGGGAGCAGATGATGATGCAGATTCATTATTAGCCCCTGCGATTGCTTTGGCTAAACGTAGAGTGGTTGTTAAGCGCCCTGACTACGCGGAGCCCCTTGCGGGACAAAAAGCGCCATCAGCAGTTACCACTAAAAACCATCGGTTTGATATCTATCCATGCATTAAAAATAGCGAATAAACGTAACGGCGAAGGGCGTATGTACAGGTGAATTTATCAGTATGATACAGCCGCCCTTTCGCGTACGTTTTGAGGTCAGAAGATTACAACACACCCTGCCCAAGCATTGCATCTGCGACTTTTACGAAGCCCGCGATGTTAGCGCCTTGAACATAGTTAGTTTGTTTCTCTTCACCACCGAACTCCACACAGTGCTGGTGAATATCCAACATGATGTGATGCAGACGGGCGTCAACTTTCTCTGCTTTCCAACCTAGACGAGCCGCATTTTGAGCCATCTCAAGACCTGAGGTTGCCACACCACCTGCGTTAGCCGCTTTACCTGGCGCAAACAGCACTCCTGCTTCAAGGAACAGCTCAGTTGCAGGAATAGTCGTTGGCATATTAGCCCCTTCAGCGACCGCTTTAACGCCATTTTTGATTAACACTTTTGCTGCATCAACATCCAGCTCATTTTGTGTTGCACATGGCAGAGCGATATCGACAGGAACATTCCATGGTTGCTGACCCGCTAAGTAAGTTAAGCCAAACTCTTTTGCATATTCTTCAATACGACCATAGTTGTTTTTGATTTCTTCCAAACGTGCGAGTTTTTCTGTTGTAAAGCCGTCTTCATCAACTACAGTACCGCTTGAATCGGAAGCTGTAACCACTTTGGCACCTAGCTCCATGCATTTTTCAATGGTGTACTGCGCAACGTTACCAGAACCAGAAACCGCGACACGCATCCCTTCAAAGCCTAGGCCATGACGTTTTAGCATCGCATTTGTGAAGTAAACCAAACCGTAACCAGTTGCTTCAGGGCGAATTAAACTACCACCAAAAGATAAGCCTTTACCGGTAAATACACAAGAAGTGTCATTAGACAGCTTTTTCATCATACCTGTCATAAAGCCCACTTCACGGCCACCAACACCAATATCTCCTGCTGGGACGTCAGTATTTGAACCAATATGGCGATAGAGTTCTGTCATCAATGCTTGGCAGAAACGCATCACTTCACCATGACTTTTACCTTTAGGATCAAAGTCAGAACCACCTTTACCACCACCCATAGGCAATGTGGTCAAAGCATTTTTCAGTGTTTGTTCGAAGCCTAAGAATTTCAGGATAGATAAATTCACAGATGGGTGAAAACGCATACCACCTTTGAATGGGCCGATTGCAGAGCTAAATTGCACACGCCATGCACGGTTAACTTGAACTTTACCTTGGTCATCTACCCAACACACTCGAAATTGAATTACACGCTCAGGTTCAACAAAACGTTCAAGTAATGCTTGGTCACGATACTTAGCATTTTGCTCTAAAAACGGCCAAAGGGAAGTGAATACTTCACGCACGGCTTGTAGAAATTCAGGTTGAGAAGGGTCTCTTTTTTGGACAGACTCCAAGAACGAAGATAGTGATTGTGTCATCTATGTCTTCCTTTTTAACATGTAGTTGTTGTGATGTGCCTCACTCTTTCTTATCATTATTTTTAGGAAATGTGAGGTTGATTTGTGTTTGCCTATTGAATATATCATTAGTTTGTATTCTAAATTCAAGGTTTTTTTTCACTCTATAGCAAAATAAATTGCTTGACCTGCCAATAACTCCCTCAAAATACATATTTTGAAACAAAAAAAACGCCTGCATAAGCAAGCGTTTTCAGTGAATAATATTTCAAATTAAGTGATATGGATTATTCTTCATCGTCATTTAGTGGCACAATCAACATATCCACATGAACAGTATTGATTAACTGGCGAGCAGATGACATCAGCTTGCTCCAGAAATCTTGGTGATGCCCACAGACCACTAAATCCATATTGTATTTCTTAATCGCGTCCACAAGTACTTGGCCTAGGTCGCCACTACCACTGAGCGTTTCTTGGATTTCATAACCTGCGCCCGCAGACAAATCCTTCAGAGCATTACGTGTTTCATCAGTAATACGTTGCTGCATGTCACCAAGATTGACATCAATAAGACCGGTATAGAGGTCTGAATAGTTAACATCAACATGGATCATAGATACTTTGGCCCCGTAAGGTTTTGCCATAGAGACAGCCTTATCCAGTAATACTTTACTTTCAGGTGATAAATCTACCGCAACGAGAATATGTTTGTAAGCCATAAGTAAACTCCTTCCGAATGCTGATTATCTGGTGGTTATGCCTTCACCACATCTTTATGAATACTATACCTGCTAATTGTGATTATTAAGTGTTGCTTTGATCACATCTAAGCAGATTAACCTTAAAATCATCACTTCATATAACATTTTATAAAACAATAACATCATTCATTCAATATTAATATATTGCCCTAAAAAATTCGAGTTATGGCGACTCTTTAGTTTAGAAATGCAACAAAGTTGCACAGCAAACTGTGATAATAAAGTTCAGTAACTCAGATTTATTTTCTTCAATAGAAACAAGAGGTCATCACAAATTTGCGCTAACTGCACTTTTTTTAAACAGTAATTTATCCTACAATAAAATAACTGAGTATAAGTACAATTTTTCTGCTGTATTTCCTTTGCGACAATTGCTGTGAGCTTGAGCTAGGTTCTAAGGAGAGGATTATGTTCAGTATGATTGCATTGTTTTGGGCATTATGCATTTTGTGCATCTTAAATATGATGCGGTACTTTTCTTCCGTTCGTGTTTTATTGTCTATTCTAAGGGATTCAGATCCCCTGCTTTATCAATCCGTTGATGGTAATGGTTTTTTTACTACACACGGCCAACTGAACAAACAACTGCGGTTAGTTCGATACATAAATAATAAACAATATCTGGAACATTACGACCCAGAAGTTATTTTGCGTTGTGAGCGGATCCGTAAGCAATTCATGATGATAAGCAGACTCAGTATTCTTGTTGTCGTGAGCTTAGCCTATTTATTGATAACCGGTTAATTGTGATTAGTAACTTGCTAGCGAGAAAATAGTGATGACCTTCCGATCATCACTATTTTATATATGTAGATTACTGTGTTCATGTAACTGTTAAAGGCTCCATACTCATGTATGAAGCCAAAATTAGTGCGACTAGATAAACAACAGCGATAGCCAGTACAAACCGCCCGATAACACAATGGACACCGGTAAAGTCAATAACCATGCTAATGCAATGCTTTTAATGGTTTTTGTTTGTACACCACCACCATCGACAACCATCGTCCCCGCAACCGCAGAAGATAAAACCTGCGTTGTTGAAACTGGCATACCAGTATAACTTGCCACGCCGATAGAAACTGCTGCAGTCACCTGGGCAGATACACCTTGCGCATAAGTCATGCCTTTCTTACCAATTTTCTCACCAATGGTCACAGCAACACGCTGCCAACCAAACATGGTGCCTAATGATAATGCTAAAGCAACCGCAATAATGATCCACAGTGGCGCATATTCAACGGTATACAGTAAATCATTACTGAGCTTTTTCAGTAAGCTGGCATCTTTCGAACTGGTTTCTGGCAATTTCGCAACCGCATTCGCAGTATCAGAGATACACATCAGCAAACGGCGTGCGTGGTTACGTTGGTCTGGCGTCAGCTCTTCATAGCTTTGAATGCCATCAAGCATCTTTTGCGCTTGATTTAAAATAGCGCTAGTACGCGTGCTATCACAATGGAATTCACCGCCAGGCTCATCACTACTTTCTGCAACGGCCGGGGCATTTTCTATTGCATGGTTTAACGCTGGTTTATGTGTTTCATAGTATTGTTGCAGGTGGACAACCGCATCATGTGTTTTTGCGATGTCATAACCGTTAGAATTCATATTCATAACGAAACCTGCTGGAGCAACACCAATTAACACCAGCATGATAAGACCGATGCCTTTCTGGCCATCGTTCGCACCATGGGAGAAACTCACCCCAACTGCTGACAAAATCAATGCAGTACGGGTCCAGAATGGTGGCTTACGCTTACCATCTTTTTTCTCACGTTCCGCTGGTGTTAAGTGAATACGACGACGTTTCTTTGTGCCACTCCAATAACGGCGCAAAAAGAAAATCATCAAACCGGCAATCACGAAACCGATAGCGGGAGACAAAATTAATGACATGAAAATACTGATCATTTTCGGTATATTCAAGGCATCAACAACAGACGAATCAGTCACAATCGCGTTGGTTAAACCCACCCCGATTATTGCCCCGATCAGTGTGTGTGAACTGGAAGCTGGGATACCGAAGTACCAAGTTCCAAGGTTCCAAATAATTGCAGCCAAGAGCAATGAAAAAACCATTGCAAGGCCGTGAGCTGAGCTCACATTAAGCAAGAGGTCTGTTGGTAAGAGATGGACAATGGCATATGCAACGCTCAACCCTCCCAGCAAGACACCAAAAAAGTTAAAAACCCCTGCCATGACAACTGCGAACTGAGCCCGCATTGCTCTGGTATAAATAACCGTTGCTACCGCGTTAGCGGTGTCATGGAAGCCATTTATAGCCTCATAGATCAGCACAAATAACAGTGCCAGAACTAATAATAGACCTGTATGAAATTCTAAACCTGTAAAAAGATGTAGCATAGACGTTAAGCCATTATATGTTGGACATGAACGCGGCGCATTATCAGTGACAAACGCTGGCGGTGGAAGCAAAATCTAACCTTTTTTTGATTTAACTACCCATCAAAAAAGCACCTCATAGCAATTACCCCATATTTTTCAATACATTAAAGCAATCAAACTTATTCTGAATTTTTGAAACTTTTTAACGATATTTCCAGAAAATAATCGTTGTTTGCTTTTTTTAGACGAATTTTTCTAATTATAATACGTCCTGTATAGTTTTCATCAGTTCTTCCTCAAAGCTTTACATTACAATCCCGGTGAGATGACGTAAAATATCCCGGTTATCAATGTAATTACGCTTAAAATCAAACATATATAGAGACACTTATTGTGAAAAATTTCGACGTTATTATTTTAGGTGCTGGTGCAGCGGGTTTATTCTGTGCCTCACACTCTGGCAAACGCGGTTTGAAGACGCTAGTGGTTGATAACGGGAAAAAATTAGGCAGAAAAATATTGATGTCCGGTGGCGGGCGCTGCAATTTCACTAATATGTATGCAGAACACAGCAATTACATTTCAACAAACCCACACTTTTGTAAGTCAGCACTTGCTCGCTATACACAGTGGGATTTTATTGCCTTAGTGGCCAAATATAATATTCCCTATCATGAAAAAACCTTAGGGCAGCTTTTTTGTGATAATAGTGCACAAGATATCGTCAATATGCTGCAAAGTGAGTGTAATCTACCGAATATCACTATCAAGTTACGCAGTGAGGTGACTGCCGTTGACAAAGCAGATGATGGTTTTTTAGTCACGATCAACGGCTCTCAAGTAAGTACCCTCTCACTTGTCATTGCAACAGGCGGCCTATCTATGCCAGGTTTAGGTGCGACCCCTTTTGGCTATCGTCTTGCGGAACAGTTTGGGCATACTATTATTCCAACACGAGCAGCACTGGTGCCCTTCACCTTACATAAACCCCTTTTAGAAACCTTACAGGTACTTTCAGGTATCTCTGTCCCTGCAACGGTAACAGCGGCAAGCGGCACCGTATTTAAAGAAAATATTTTATTTACCCATCGAGGGCTTTCTGGTCCAGCTATTTTACAAATATCCAGCTACTGGAACCCTGGCGAGTACGTGAGTATTAACTTACTTCCAGATATCTCCATCAATGATTTTATCGTTTCAGAGAGACAACAGCACCCAAATCAATCATTGAAAAATACCTTAGCTAAATTATTACCAAAACGGCTAATTGAGGTATTACAAGCCCAAGGACAAATCCCTGAGTGTGCTCTAAAACAGCTTAATCATCCTCAAATTGAAGCGTTACACACCACCTTACACCAATGGCGGGTGCAACCTAATGGAACGGAAGGTTACCGTACCGCCGAAGTGACATTGGGTGGCGTTGATACTCACGAAATATCATCTAAAACCATGCAATCACTTAAAGTACCAGACCTGTATTTTATTGGTGAAGTGATGGATGTGACCGGCTGGCTCGGAGGTTACAATTTCCAATGGGCATGGAGCTCCGCGGCTGCATGCGCGGAAAGCTTACCTCTCCCTTTTGTAAAAAACGACTAAAAAGCACTCGGCCTTAACCAGACTCTTAACAGGATTGCTCTGTTAAAGTTATCGGCCTTTATTTATGACCAAATAATCTTAATCCATTGAAAAATAATGGTTAATATTTAATTTCATATAAATCATATAATTGCAGTTTTAATTATAAGATATATTATTTTGGTTAAAAATAATGCTTTACAAACGATAGTGATAACTATTATCATTATCATCACTTCCTTAACAGGGTTACTTAGTCACCCTTTGCAGGGAGTACGACATTGCTCACATTGCTTCCAGTGTTTACTTTAGCCAGCCTTGCGCTGGCTATTTTTTTATTCACACCACATTCTCTGCAATCACCTTGTATCTTATTCAAATTTTTTGGATCCTATGGTTAATGGGAGCTACTTTTCTCTGTGTATAAATTGGTTAAACTGTCATCAATACATTTAGAGCGAGTTCAACCAAGGTTGAAATCCGTACAGGAGAGAACACGATGATCTATTTACGCAAAGCGAACGAACGTGGTCATGCAAACCATGGATGGCTCGACAGTTGGCATACTTTTTCATTCTCTAGCTACTATGATGAGCAATTTATGGGCTTTTCTGCGCTGAGAGTGATTAACGAAGACTTTATTGCTTCTGGCCAAGGGTTTGGAACACATCCCCATAAAGATATGGAAATATTAACCTACGTGCTCAATGGTACTGTGGAACATAAAGACAGCATGGGCAATATGGAGCAAATCCCTGCGGGTGAATTTCAAATAATGAGTGCGGGTACGGGTATTCGTCACTCTGAGTACAACCCAAGTAATGAAGAAGAGCTACATCTGTACCAAATTTGGATCATTCCTGAAAGAACAGGCATTGAGCCACGTTATGAGCAAAAACGATTCGACTCCAAAGACGGCAAGCAATTGGTGCTATCACCGGATGCACGTGATGGCTCATTAAAAATTTATCAAGATATGGAACTGTGGCGCTGGGCATTACCTGCTAATGAAACACACACCCATGCTATCGCTGATAAACGTGTCGTGTGGATCCAGATCGTTAAAGGGAATGTTGAAGTGAATGGCCAAAAAGCAACCACCAGCGATGGTTTAGCCATTTGGCAAGAAACAGCGCTCACCATCAAAGCAAGTGAAGATAGTGAAATCCTGTTGTTTGACTTACCATCAGCAGAATAATCATTTTCACAACAAAAAAGGCTCTACTTTGGTAGAGCCTTTATTATTTATTGATTCACAAAACCAATTACAGTTTTGGCCCTGCTTTCACCAGTGCAGCGCCTGCTGGGGTGTCCGTGTACTTATCAAAGTTGTTCACGAAACGTTCCGCTAAGTCTTGCGCTTTTTCATCCCACTGTGCTTTGTCTGCATAAGTATTACGTGGGTCAAGGATATTGGTATCCACACCCGGTAATGCTGTTGGGATTTCTAAATCGAACACTGGCAGTTTAATCATGTCTGCTTTTTCGATGTCACCACTTAAAATAGCGTCAATGATGGCACGTGTATCTTTGATGGAAATACGTTTACCTGTACCGTTCCAGCCTGTATTCACTAAGTAAGCTTTCGCGCCCGCTGCTTCCATACGTTTAACTAATACTTCAGCGTATTGTGTTGGATGCAGTGATAAGAATGCCGCACCAAAGCAAGCGGAGAAGGTTGGAGTTGGTTCCGTGACACCACGCTCTGTACCTGCTAATTTCGCGGTAAAACCTGATAGGAAGTGGTACTGCGTTTGCTCAGGCGTTAAACGAGAAACAGGAGGTAACACACCAAATGCATCTGCGGTTAAGAAGATAACTTTTGTTGCATGACCCGCTTTAGAAACAGGTTTTACAATATTTTCAATGTGGTAGATTGGGTAAGAAACACGGGTGTTTTCTGTTTTTGAACCATCATTGAAGTCAACTGAACCATCTGCCAACACCATCACGTTTTCCAATAACGCATCACGTTTGATAGCGCCATAGATGTCTGGCTCAGCTTCTTTAGATAAGTTGATAGTTTTTGCGTAGCAACCACCTTCAAAGTTGAATACGCCGTCATCATCCCAACCGTGTTCATCGTCACCAATTAACTTACGTTTTGGATCGGTAGAGAGTGTGGTTTTACCTGTTCCAGATAAACCAAAGAAAATGGCTACATCACCTTTTTCGCCGACGTTAGCAGAACAGTGCATAGATGCAATGCCTTTTAATGGCAGCAGGTAGTTCATCATAGAGAACATACCTTTCTTCATTTCGCCGCCATACCAAGAGCCGCCGATCAGTTGCATGCGTTCGGTTAAGTTGAACGCAACAAAGTTTTCTGAATTCAAACCTTGTGCTTTCCAATTCGGGTTAGTACATTTTGCGCCATTCATGACGATGAAATCAGGTTCGAAACCCACTAATTCTTCATCAGATGGGCGAATGAACATGTTTTTAACGAAATGCGCCTGCCATGCAACTTCGGTGATAAAACGTACTTTTAGACGAGTGTCAGCGTTCGCACCACAGAATGCATCAATGATAAACAAACGTTTACCTGACAGTTGTTCAGTCACTAAATGTTTGAGATCCGCCCAAACTTCTTGTGACATAGGTTTGTTGTCATTTTTACCTTTACCTTGGTCTGCCCACCAAACTGTATCGCGAGTCACGTCATCACGTACAATATATTTATCTTTTGGTGAACGACCAGTAAAGATACCTGTATCAACCGCAACAGCTCCTAAAGTGGTTACTGTTCCACGCTCATAACCTTCAAGTCCAGGCTTAGTTTCTTCCGTGAATAATAGCTCGTAACTTGGGTTATAAACCACTTCAGTTACATCATGAATACCGTACTTTTCAAGTTCCTTCAGGGTAATGCTTTTAGCGCTCATTATATTGCTCCTGGTAAACATAACTAATCTGCGGATGATCATAATTCTTTACGACTAATTAACAGCGATTGCTATCAAAGAATTGAAAATGTATGATTTTTTTTAATTCATAATGAGACTTAGAGCACGTAATAATGCTTTAAAATTATAAGAAAAAGGTGCAGAATTGCACCCTTGTCACATAATTAGGTTGCTAAATCGTATCAGTGAAGTTGCTGATTTAGCTCATTATTTAACCCCTGAAGATCGGATTCAATAAATACATAATGTGAGCCACAAAATTCACATTCCATATCAATTTTCCCATCTTTGTGCAAAATATCGATAACATCTTCCTTAGGTAAGGTGGCTAACGTACTTTCGCAACGCTCCCTTGAACAAGTACAACGAAACTCGACAGATTGAGGGTCATATAAAGTGACATCTTCTTCATGATAAAGACGATGTAAAACCTCTTTCACATCCAATGTGCTCAGCTCTTGGCCTTTAATCGTGGCAGTCAGTTGCACTAAGTGGTCAAAAAAGTCATGGCTTGTTTCATTTGCTGCTGGCAAAACTTGCAATAACATACCACCTGCACTTGGTTTCCCATCTACTTCACCCACACGAATAAATAAACGGGTTGGTAATTGCTCTGATTGGCGGAAATAGGCATCAATGCTTTCTTCGATAGAATCCCCTTCGATCGCCACAATCCCTTGATAACGTTCACCTTGGTTCGGTGTGATGGTAATAACCATAAAACCGTTACCAATCATTTGCTTGAGAGTGCTACCCGCCACAACTGGGCCATCGACACGTGCAACACCACGCATCTGTTGTAAATTATTACCGTTGATAACCGCCAAATTAACAGGCCCATCACCTTGAATTTGCACAGTAATATCACCATCGAACTTCAACGTTGCCGTCAATAAACTGGTAGCAACAAGTAACTCACCCAACAACCCTTTTACCGCTGTTGGGTAGTCATGGTTTTCTAAAATATGTTCAAAGGTTTCATCAACACTGATCATTTCTCCACGAACAGAATGTTGTTCAAATAAAAAACGGTGGAGTAAGTCTTGGTTTGCCATAATATCTCTCTATTGCTCGGGCTGTTGCTCAGGCCGTCATTAAGACGACTCATGAGAATTTGTTTGTTTAAACTTTAACAGGGTACGCCGTTCTTTCTTATCCGGGCGTCGCTCTGGATGTGGCATCGTCAGTGCATTCATCTTACGCGCTTGTGCCATTTTCTCGCGTTGATTAATACTTTCTATCGTTTCACAGTACAGCAACTGAGCTTCCGGTGCACCTTTGCGCTGGCTACTGATTTGCATGATTTCAACCGTTCGTTCATCATTACCTTGCCGAAGCTTAACGATTCCATGCAGCTCAACAATTTTCCCTGGCTTAGTTCTTTGCCCATTGTAATGGACTTTACCGCCTTCAATCATTTCACGGGCGACCGCACGCGTTTTATAAAATCGCGCAGCCCACAGCCACTTATCAAGGCGAACAGGTTCTATAATGGATTGATTCATGGGGCCTCCTCAACATAAGTCTGAATCAAACTAAAGAAGAGGCTCCCTCTACTTCCGGGATGATGCTATCGACGATAGGAAGGGGGATTAGCCTCAAAGCATTTATCATAATATTCTGTGATATTACGCAAACGCTTCTTATTATTCAAAACACGTAGCACAATCAACGAACCATTTAACAACGCACACACCAACAAAAATAGGATAAAAAGCGCACTACATATATACTGAGATACCACTTTTTCATTGGGTTCTTCATGCAACACAATTTGCAATGTCCCATTGGCATCTACTGATAAATCCGTAATTACACCTTCAATATTGAACGGTGTATTGATCAGAAGATTTGATAACCTTTGCAACTCTTGCCAACGCTGTAATGGCGATAGCTCATTAAAAGAAGCTCCCTGTATCGAATCAACTAAAGGCTTGTTTTCATCACTAATTAATAAAACACCACCAGGAGGCGGACTATTAATTTTGCGCACTTCTCTATCTATTTCTGTCCTGATAAAATCATATATGGTGTCTTCCACGATGTTTTCCAAGGCCTCAGCGCTACCAGCACGCAATAAAACATGAGCCCCTTTTAGTTTTCCCGTAGACGCTTTCTTTACTAAAGAAGGCCAATCATCTGTACTCCCTAGGTTAGTCAGTGCATTTTTTAATTTTAGGCAGTTATCAGAATTATGGCACAGTTGTTCTGTCCCCATGATGATAGCCGAAAAATCAAAGATAATATTCATCCCTGATTTCATAATATCCCGCTGTAATCTTGGGTTAACTCCTGTCGAGTTTTTATCTGGATGCAATTGGCTTTTGACGGTATCAAGCAATGATATTGAGTGTTCAACAACCTCTGATTGAGGTTCAGTCTGTAAACTAACATCATTCCAATAAATACCAGAGCAATCAAACGGCACAAATTGAGCTTGGTTTTCTTTATTCAAATTCGGTGAGCGGTAACACATCCCTTTTCCTTGGGCAACTAATGTATCCCCAACTTTGAGCTGACGGGAAGCGAGCTCATTAGGACTCTCAGCCTTGATTTTCTCTGTTCCACCTAGCCACGCAAAACCCAGTTTTATTGGCAAATCTATCGGTTGATATGCAAATATCAGGGCCATCGTTAATAAAGCCCCAACTAACATCAATACATTCTTTTTGAACCGTTTGTACGGGTAATAGCGCTCTTCTTCATGCAAAGAAAGATACTTACCGTGCCTGACCACCTCACCCGTCGTATAAAAATCAATATTTACAGCTTGGTTTTCTTCGTATTTTAAATAATTCGTCCAATGATTAGGGTAGTGCAAGTCAATACCAGCAATAGACGTATTGGTGGAATATTTTTTATCCAGTTCGCCATAGAGTTCCCAGCGCTTTGGTTGGCCATGAATACATTGAATATCTTGATATTGTCGGGGGAACATCCTAGAGCGAAAGAGAATAAGTAACCCAATAATAAACGTAATCGTTGTGATCACTAATCCCGATTCCTGTAATAAAGGAATCGAAACAAGGGTTAAATAACCAAATAAAAAACTCAGGCAGATAATCGCAGCACCAAGCCAACCTGTAGAATGGTGTAACCGATGTTCTTCATTCGTCTCTTTACGAACTTTCAATCGCTCAATACTATGCTGGCCACGTTCTTGAATTGCCGCATCAGGCCATGTTGAATCGATAGGCATACCCGTTTGCCATTCACTACTGAAATCTTTCAGAGAATGGCTATTCATTGAAATAATTAACGGCAAGTGGTCTGTTTCCACTATTTCCATAACATTTTGGCGTTGCAAAAAAGGCTCAAGCTGTGAAGGGAGCTGAACCTCAATTGTATCAATAAAATAGCGCCAACTATTTCCTTGCTCTTGGCGTAAGTTAAAACGTGTCAATGAATGGCAAACTGTCGCTATGATTGAGTTTTTTTTGATTTGCCATGGATGCTGAGATGTATTTGTTGATATAGCAGCGCAATAATTTAAATACTGGGAGATGGTTTGGTAATCTGAATCAATCATTTTCCTAAATGATGGTGATGCTACAGAAGGTATTTGATAGACGCCAGAATGCCGCCCCCGCCTAAAATATAGGAAGGAAGCCATTATAGTCAGGCTAATAACAATTATAGCCGTTATAATGACATGGTTCAGCATTGTTTCCCCAATGAAAAATGAATAAGAAAAGCATATCAGCCCTCACACTTCCTAAAAATAAGCCGATTCCTATTCTATTTGTAGTTTTTATTTTAAATTACAACACCTTGTAAAAAATGTTTTATTTTTTTACCCGTATTATTTGTTTGAGTCAATTATACTAACAGCATTTTATCTACTCGATAATATCTATCATTTTATTTTGATATAGGTCATAGTTGTATGATGATTTCAAAATACGGGCAGTGCTAGGTAAAACGCGTCTCGTAAATCAATGAAATATGCTTTTAGCAATAGATTTCACTCATCCTGTTCGGAAATCGTTATGACAGAGTTAAAAAAACCTAAAATCTTGAATATTCAAGATGTTGCTCAATCAAAATTATTCAGCATTCAATCAGTTGACCTCGAATTTAGTAATGGTGAAAAACGAGTCTATGAAAGAATGCGGCCCGCAAAACGCGAAGCGGTTCTTATTGTTCCTATCATGGGTGATAACCTCATCCTCATTCGCGAATACGCTGTCGGGATTGAAAGCTATGAATTAGGCTTTCCCAAAGGTGCTATCGACCCCGGTGAAATTGCCATTGAAGCAGCCCAGCGTGAACTCAAAGAAGAAATTGGTTATGGCGCTAATCACATGGTTCAGCTCGCCAAACTGACGATGTCGCCATCATACTTTTCAAGTAAAATGAATATTCTTATCGCTCAAGACCTATACAGGGAAAAACTCAAAGGAGATGAGCCTGAACCCCTACAACAAGAGCTATGGCCAATATCTCGAATGATGGAATTACTGGAACACCCTGATTTCAACGAAGCTCGGAATATTAGCGCACTTTTCTATCTAGAACGTTACCTAAAAAGTGTTAAGTAATAACACTTAACATTACATCTGCTGTATGTAATTTCCATAACTAATCATTAATGTGGGTATATAACCTACTGATATATTAAACGTCTCTATAGAAAACACCCCATGTTTTAAACCAACAATGGGGTGCTAATTATAGGTATTTAACCAACAATAATTTTAAAATAGCTCTTGGCTGGCTCCGCCTTCCGTAGAAATTGTCGTACCTACCTCTTGTACCGCATGTTCTTTCGGTTCAGTTCCTTCAATAAAATACTCACGGCGGGAGGAACCTAATTTACCTGTTCTGCTATCAATGGAGACCGAAATAACACCTTTAGGCGGTTTCATTGTTTTCACTGGTACCCCTGCCAAAATAGACTTCATAAAGTCGTTCCACATGGGTTGTGCACTTTTGGCCCCTGCTTCACCACGACCTAATGTTCGCCTATTATCATCGAAACCAATCCATGCAGAAGCAACAACATCTGGGCCATAGCCAGAGAACCAAGCATCCTTAGAGCTGTTAGTTGTCCCTGTTTTCCCACCAATATCACGGCGACCACCTAAGTCTCTCGCTGCACGCCAACCTGTACCTGACCAACCAGGCTCGCCATAAATATTGGTCATCATCGCATCCCTAATTAAGAATGCAAGTGGGGTATTAATTACATGAGGTGCATATTGGTCACCAGAGTTCCCGTCTAAGTTAGCTGCCGTCGTTAATTCCATTGTTGGCTCTTTTATGACGGTATTATCGCCTGATTGTGTCACTTCTTCGGTAGACTCATCATCAATACCTTTGCTCACAATAGTGCGTTCCGTATCACCATAAATTACCGGAATATTCGTGCAATCAGGGCATGCTATTTTAGGGTTGGCTTCGAAAATAACCTCATCATTATGATTTTCGATCTTCGAAATGTAGTATGGGTCAATCAAATACCCACCATTGGACATGACTGCATATCCACGAACCATTTGCATTGGTGTAAATGATGGAGCACCTAACGCTAATGCTTCAGTACGGTTAATATTTTCCGCTGGAAAACCAAAGCGAGTCAGATAATCAGCCGCATAATCCACCCCCATGGCTCTCATCGCACGAACCATCACAACGTTTTTTGATTGGCCTAAACCTTGACGTAAACGAATAGGCCCATCATAGCGAGGCGGTGAATTCTTAGGACGCCAATCAGAACCTGCACCTGCATCCCAACGGCTAATTGGTACATCATTAAGTAATGATGATAATGTTAGGCCTTTATCCATTGCCGCTGTATATAGGAAAGGTTTAATATTCGAACCAACTTGGCGTAATGATTGGGTGACTCGGTTAAACTCACTCATATTGAAGTCAAACCCACCAACTAGCGCAATAATCGCCCCATCATTTGGATTTAAAGCAACAAATGCCGCATTCGCATCAGGTACTTGCCCTAACCACCAGTTATCTTTAACTTTTCGAACCCAAATTTGCTCACCCACTTGCATGACTGCATTTACAGCTCTTGGCGCGGCACCTTGTTGAGTATCTGAAATAAATTTACGCGCCCAACGCACACCGGTCATTGTAATAGGAATTTGCGAACCATCAGCTAACATCACTTGCGCTTCTGAAGCTGTTGCAGATGTCACAACAGCAGGCATTAAAGGCCCATAAACTGGCATTTTTTTCAATTTTTCGACAATCTGCTCTGCTGTCCAAGCCGTTTCATTCTGTTTCCATAAAACCTCGGCAGGGCCGCGATAACCATGGCGAGTATCGTAGTCGATCAAATTATTACGGACTGCGGTTGTTGCAGCTTCCTGATCTTTACGGATCACCGTAGTGTAGACTTTATACCCATCGGTATACGCATCTTCACCATATTTATCAAACAAGGTTTGACGCGCCATTTCGGCTAAATACGGCGCAGAAAAATCAATTTTCGGCGCATGATACGAAGCAACTATTTTTTCATTTTTTGCTTGTTCATACTGGTCTTGAGTAATGTATTTCTCCTCAAACATGCGAGAAAGAACCACATTACGACGACTTACCGCACGGTCATAAGAGTACAGAGGGTTAAATGTAGAAGGTGCTTTTGGTAAACCTGCAATCATCGCAATTTCACTAAGCGTCAACTCATCCACTGTCTTACCAAAATAAACGTACGCAGCTGCTCCGACGCCATAAGCACGGTTACCTAAATAAATTTTATTCAGGTACAGCTCCATAATTTCATCTTTAGTAAAAAGCTGCTCAATGCGAATAGCCAAAAATGCCTCTTTAGCTTTACGCATCAGGGTTTTTTCAGGGCTTAAATAAAAATTTCTCGCGAGCTGCTGAGTGATTGTACTGGCCCCTTGAGATGCATGGCCAGAAGACGCCATTACGGTAACCGCACGGAAAATACCAATAGGGTCAATCCCATGGTGCTCATAAAAACGGCTATCTTCAGTGGCGATAAACGCTTTGATCATTAAAGGAGGAATTTCTGCCAGAGGTAAAGGAATACGACGCTTTTCCCCATATTGGGCAATCAATTCGTTATCCGCACTGTATACCTGCATTGGAATTTGCAGACGAATGTCTTTCATTGTTGCTACATCAGGTAACTCACCTTCCACATATTTATACATGCCATAAATCGAGGCGGTTCCCAAAAAAATGCAACAGAAAACAAGAATAAAAAAATATTTTACGAACTTCACCGGAAAATTCCCATGCTCGGCTAACAAGAGGGTTTAGATATCACTAACACACAGTATAAAGCTTATACAGCACAATAGAAATCGTAATTTATTTGTTAATGATAAGGAAATTAACTATGTATACATCAAAATGGAACATTGGGATCGACCTCTATCGAGATAGAATACAGCTAGTCGCTGCAAAGCGGCGCAGACAATACTGGCATTTATGTGAATGTTGGCAACAACAATTACCATTCGAGCTAACTGATAATTCTAGCCATGAACAATATCAAATTTTACTGAATATTTTATTACAATGGCGTCAGAAATTACCTAAAAAGTGTTCCGTATCCTTCGCATTACCCGCTGTCCGTACAATAAAACAACAAATTTCATTACCCAGTGAAATCAAATTGCCACAACCAGAATTAGGGTGGTATTTACAATCTCAAGCTGAAAAACGTTTTTCTATGCACGCCCAAGAGTTGGTTATCGACTATCGCGTCATCAAACAACAGGTTTATTTTAATGGGGCCCGCCAGTCAGATATTACTTTTTGGCAAAATCTATTTACAGAAAGCGGGTTCAATCTGCTTGCTATTGATGTCGCCCCCATAGCTTTACGTTATGTGGCAAGAAACGCGGGTTTACCCGATGAATGCTGGGTTATTCATTATCGACAAGGTGAATGGCTTTGGTCAGGGCCAATTAGCCAACCAGCTAATTATAACCATTTACAAGATACCGATATACCGACACTTTCCCACTTGCTGCCCTTTATTGATCAAGAAAAAGCCTCACCTATTTACCTCATTACAGATCATGAACAGATTTCTCGTACTGATGAGGTAGCTCACCACTGGGAATTACGCCAAGCTTTTCAACAGCATAATATTAAATTACCACAGTTACTGGGGGATTTTGTGATTGCTGCCGGTCTTGCTTTACGTCATGGAGATATTTAATTGATGGAAATATACCAAGTTAACTTTCTCCCTTGGCGCCAACAGCAAATAAAAAAGAAGATACGAGAGTTTTTACTCTTTTGTTCTGTGGTTTGCTGCTCAGTGATTATAGCGTGTGTTTTTTTATTTATTTTTCAACAAATTGAAATGAAAGACCTAAAAAATAGAAAGCACAATAACCAACTACAATATGAACAGATACAACAATTAGTATTGCAAATCGCGACTCAACAAACACAGATTAATAGCTTAATGAGCAAAAAAAGAAAGATAGATAGCATCATAGTAAATAACCAATTTTTACTTAAGTTACTACAAAACCTTCCAACTCTAACTCCACCCAAAAGTTGGCTAACAAATCTACAGTTAATGAATAACAAAATAGAGATCAAAGCTAACAGTTATGATTTTCAAGATATCAATTCGCTTGGCTTACAGCTTAAAAATCACCCAGGTTTGAGTGATATTCAATTGAAAAAAATCAGCCGAGTGAATCAATTAAACCGTTTACACCTCACAGCCAAATATCAAGGAGTGCTCGATGAATGAGTCCATACATTCTTTTTGGTATCGCCCATTTTGGCAACAAACCCTACCTGTTTGGTTCTTAATTGTGCTTTGTATCACTGCGGGGTATTTTTTATACTGGAAAAAAAATCAAAATCAGATCATGGAATTAACCATTGAGAACCTGAATTTAATTGAAGCAATTACAAGAGAAAAGAAAGCTCTCTATCACTCACCTTCGTTACAACAACTTGAAAAACAAGCTCAATCACTAAAGCAATCCGTTGATATTAAAGAAGCGCCTCTTGAATTACTGACACAGTTAAATACCTTGCTCTCACATTCATCTGTGACACTTAATCAATTGCAACCAACAGATACCAATACCTATTTTATGGAGTTCCAAGGTCACTTCATTCCTATTTATCACGTTATAGAACAGCTTCTTACCCTTCCTCAAACCCAGAGATGGCATTTTCATGACATAAAAATATATTTAAAACAAGGAATTATCATCACCTCCATCTCATTTTCATTGTTCAACGACACTCTCGCTATCAAGGATGAAAACCACAATGAATAGCTCACGAACTAACATCCTCATGCTGATTGCTGGGGGACTCTTCTTTTTATCTTCATTTTTAATCTCTGCCGAAGAGGTTAGAGATCCCTTTGCACCACTGATACCTCCCTTAGTAACAGAAAACCAGCCTACCCCGGAAACAGCAGTAGCGCAGGTAACGCCAAGTAAAACATCATTAACCCAAAAAATATTTAAATTAATCTCAACCAATGTCCAAGAGGTTCGTCATCTATTAGAACATCCAGATACTTCGTTATTATCAAAAAATGCCTCTATCCATCACGATATCACGACAAACAGCCTCATTATTAAAGAGGATCCAGATCGATTAGCACTGATTGATGAATGGATAAAACATCAAGATAAGCCAAATAAACAAGTACAGATCACTGCACATATCATTAGTAGCAGCCGAACTGCATTACAGGAGTTGGGCTTAGAATGGGGAATGATGGCAGGTGGAAATCTAAACGCTAATCACTTATATCGCTACAATCGTTACTCTTCAATATCAGGACAATTTGCCTTCAATGTTCTTAGTCTTGGTGATGGTTTACTTGAAATGAAACTGAAAGCATTAGAAAAAGAAAATCTGCTTTCTATTATTGCGAGTCCTCGTTTAGTTGCTTCGCATCAACAACCCGCAAGTATTCAGCAAGGTACAGAGATCCCCTATGTCACCAGTAATGACAAGAAAACACACGTACAATTTAAAGATGCCGTTCTGGGTATGGATGTTACCCCCTCGATTGTGCGTGATGAAAAAATTGAGTTAAACCTTAAAATTAGTCATAACTCACCCGATACTGCACTCACTAGCAGCCAACATCATCACTTAGCCATCAATAAACAAGAAATCGCAACTAACGTAACCATCAAAAATAATGAAACCCTTATCCTTGGGGGAATTTTTCAGCAAAAACAAGAAAAAACAGAGATGGGCTTACCCTTTTTATCTCATATCCCTTTTCTAGGTACATTATTCACAAATACGGCAGAGCATACAGATAAGCGTGTCCTTATTGTTTTTATAACACCAAAACTTATCAATATTTAACATGGAAAAAATAACGCATATACTTCAAATAGTTGAATACACAATAAGTCAAAGATGACAAAAAAAAATATTTTTTATGGCATAAACCTACCGGATAAATTTGACGCTGGCGTCGTTTTAGCATACAAGGTTATCCATTGAGTGTTCTAACTATCCGTAGATTAAAGAACAAGCTGTCAGTCGCTTATAAAACAGCCACAATTAATGTTGCTCTATTCTTAACAGAAATAACTTGCTGATACCAATAGCTAGAAACTGTTAAAAAGCATGATAAACAAGGCATTAGACAACATAGACGGCTCAAGTATCGAAACCTGTAATTTTAAATATGGCACTTTGCTTGCTTAGTGCCATATTTATATAGTTGCAATTCAGGTTGATGTATTGAGATAATTTTCTTATCTGATCTCACATCATCACTTATGAGGTTTCAGTTTAGGTCCCGCCGCTAATCTGATTGGCGGGGCGGGTAATCATTAACGAATAATCGTAGTAATACCAAAAAACATGGCAGAGAAACGCAATATCTTTCTGGTTGGACCAATGGGTGCTGGCAAAAGTACTATTGGCCGTCAGTTGGCTCAACAGCTTAATATGGAGTTTTTCGACTCTGATCACGAGATAGAAAAACGCACTGGCGCAGATGTAGGCTGGGTATTCGACCTTGAAGGTGAAGAAGGCTTTCGCGATCGCGAAGAAAAAATCATCAATGAGCTTACAGAGAAACAAGGCATTGTATTAGCAACAGGTGGTGGCTCTGTTAAGTCTAAAGAGACCCGTAATCGCCTATCCGCTCGCGGTGTCGTTGTTTATCTTGAGACCACCATTGAGAAACAATTATCTCGTACACAACGTGACAAAAAACGTCCACTGCTACAAGTTGACGAACCCGCACGTGAGGTTCTTGAGAAACTGGCTGACGAACGTAATCCTATGTATGAAGAAATTGCTGATATTACCATTCATACTGATGAGCAAAGTGCAAAAGTTGTTGCCAACCAAATCATTGAACTATTAGAAAAAAACTAATTGTTCATGGTGTTATTTTCAAAAATGAACTCAAGGTAAAGCAAGATGGAAAAAGTCACCGTCACTCTAGGCGAACGTAGTTATCCAATCAATATTGCACCCGGCTTATATCAACAAACGGGGGCATTTGAGCCATTAACTGCGGGTCAACGAGCAATGATCGTGACAAATGAAACTCTTGCCCCTATTTATCTCGATAAGATAAAGAATGCCCTTGAAACTTCAGGCGTAAAAGTTGATACCATCATTCTACCGGATGGTGAACAATACAAATCATTATTCATTATGAATGATGTATTTACCGCATTACTTGAAAAACACCATAACCGTGACACCACCCTCATCGCTCTTGGTGGGGGCGTCATTGGTGACCTAACAGGTTTCGCAGCAGCAAGCTATCAGCGTGGAGTACGTTTTATTCAAGTACCTACGACCTTATTATCTCAAGTGGACTCTTCTGTCGGTGGTAAAACCGCCGTCAATCACCCACTAGGGAAAAATATGATCGGCGCATTTTATCAGCCCGCTTCTGTTGTGGTTGATCTCAACTGCTTAAAAACTCTCCCACCAAGAGAACTTGCCTCCGGCTTAGCAGAAGTCATTAAATATGGCATTATCCTCGATAGTGAGTTTTTTAGCTGGCTAGAAGAGAATATCGATGCCCTCGTCTCTCTTGATGACCAAGCGATGGCTTACTGTATTCGCCGTTGTTGTGAACTAAAAGCACAAGTGGTTGCAGCGGATGAAAAAGAAACCAGTGGGTTACGCGCATTATTGAACTTAGGCCATACCTTTGGTCATGCTATCGAAGCGCATATGGGCTATGGCGTCTGGTTACATGGTGAAGCTGTCGCGGCTGGCATGGTTATGGCAGCAAAAACAGCAGAATTACTTGGTCAATTTACTCCTGAACAAACTCAGCGGGTGGTCACACTTTTAGAGCGTGCATCACTTCCCGTCAAAGGCCCTTCACAAATGAAGCCCGATGATTATCTCCCACATATGATGCGAGATAAAAAAGTGATGGGTGGAAAACTGCATTTAATTTTGCCTACCACTATCGGCCATTCGGAAATGCGTTCAGATGTTGATACGCAGACTGTCATTGCGGCAATATCATCCTGTATGTCATAAAACGAAGAAAAAGCTGAATTTTTACTGGCGTTTTAAAATGTTACTGGTAGATGTTCACTAAAGTCGTTAAATTATACGGTGTGCCTACGCCTATATACGAAACTCTGAAAAAGCGTATTATCAATACCACTTTGGCTAGCGTGGTATTACGAAAGGATATATGCTTTAAATAAGCAGCGATGTCCTGCTTGGTCGTTAGAGGTTGTACTGATAAGAGACATTTTATCTCTACTATAGGCAAATTTTATTCGGGAGAGGAAAATGGACGAATTTAAACCAGATAACCAGCCTCAAGGTCAAAATGATCTTAGGCCTGATACATCAGATAGACCGACAGGGCGCTCACGCCAATCATCATCTGCTGCAAAACCTAAAATTGCACTTTCACGTCAACATATTATGATTGGTGTGGGTGTACTGGTCTTATTGCTGCTCATTATTGCTATCAGCTCAGCGCTGAAAGCCCCTACAGAGCATGAAAAGCAACAAACAACGGGTGCCAATAATTCACAGAATATCGATTTATCGGGTTCCTCATCGTTGACAAATTCACAAGGTCAAACGCTATCAGGGCAACCGCAAGAAATCACTGGTTCACAAATTACGCCAACGCCAACCCAAGGCGAACCTCAAACTCAACCAAATGGTCTGGGTGAGCGAATCGAAATACCTGGCGATGTAGTTGATGCCTTAAACCAAGGCCAAGTTTCTGTGCCAGGCACTAGCCAGCCACAAAATACGACACCGTTAACGCCACCAACCGTTAAACCTGTGGAACAACAACCCGTAGTCAAACCAGTAACGCCAGAAAAAACACCTGTAAAACCCGTTGAGCCAAAACACCCTGTGCAAACTAAACAGCCAGCAAAATCAACGGCAAGTAGCCAAGGTAGCAATATCATGTCTGCACCAGCAGGTAGCTACACATTGCAACTCAGCAGTGCAAGCCGCTCTGATACACTGGAAGCTTTCGCAAAAGAAAACAAATTGGCCAATTACAAAGTTTATAAAACCATACGTAATGGGCAAACTTGGTATGTTCTTATTCACGGAAATTATAGTTCAGTGACCGACGCAAAAAATGCAATAGGGACCTTACCTGCTGCAGTACAAGCGAAAAAACCGTGGGTTAGAAATATGAAACAAGTCAAACAGGATCAAAAATAACAACGTTTTTCCCCGGGCGCATTATGTTGTCCTGACAGAGTATAAATGCAGTTACTCTAAACGATTGTAATAATAAGACGGCATGAAAAAAAAACGCGCTTTTTTAAAATGGGCTGGGGGTAAATACCCCCTTGTGGAAGAAATCAAAAAACACCTTCCACAAGGTGATTGCTTAATTGAGCCTTTTGTTGGTGCTGGGTCAGTGTTTTTAAACACCAGTTATGATTCATACATACTGGCAGATATCAACAGTGACCTCATCAACCTCTACAATACGGTTAAAGACCGCGCTGATGCTTTTATCGAAGAAGCCCAGCAAATCTTCACACCTGAATATAATACTTCCGAACAATATTATTTAATGCGTGAAGCCTTTAACCAATCTACCGATACTGAGAAACGCAGTGTCCTTTTTTTATACTTAAACCGCCACTGCTATAATGGGTTATGCCGCTATAATTCTCGTGGTGAATTTAACGTTCCTTTTGGCCGCTATAAAAAACCCTATTTTCCTAAAGAAGAATTACTGTGGTTTGCTGAAAAATCACAAAATGCCACGTTTATGACTCAGCATTATGGTGAAACTTTGCTCAACGCAAAAGAGGGATCTGTTGTCTACTGTGACCCACCATATGCACCTTTATCAGATACAGCTAACTTCACGGCGTATCACACGAATGCATTTAATTCGCTCGAACAACAAAACTTAGCTATTTTGGCTCAAAAGTTATCAACAGAAAGTAAAATTCCTGTCTTGATCTCAAATCATGATACCCCGATGACGAGAGAGTGGTATTATCAAGCTCAATTGCATATTGTAAAAGTACGTCGCACCATTAGTAGAAATATATTAAACCGGACAAAAGTCAATGAGTTACTGGCATTATATCCGGGTATACCTAATAGCCTTTCTCCTAGAAAAACGGATAAGAAAAAAACGCAGCGCCTTGTACCTAGCGATGAATGGCTCTCAGATAACGATTAATAATCGGAGACAATAATGAAAAACTTTCTCATTGCCCCATCTATTTTATCTGCTGACTTTGCACGTTTAGGCGAAGATACCGCCAATGTTCTTGCAGCTGGTGCCGATATTGTGCATTTTGACGTTATGGACAACCACTACGTACCCAACTTAACGTTTGGCGCACCTATATGTAAAGCACTGCGAGACTACGGAATTACTGCACCTATCGATGTTCATTTAATGGTGAAGCCAGTTGACCGTATTATCCCAGATTTTGCTAAGGCCGGTGCAACTCATATTAGTTTCCATCCTGAAGCCAGCGAACATGTTGACCGCTCACTACAGTTAATTCGCGAACATGGCTGTACCGCGGGGTTAGTATTTAACCCAGCAACACCACTTAGCTACCTTGATTACGTCATGGATAAAGTTGATATGATCCTACTCATGTCTGTGAACCCAGGGTTTGGAGGCCAATCGTTTATCCCACAAACACTCAATAAATTGCGCCAAGTCCGTAAATTAATTGATGAAAGTGGCTATGATATTCGTTTGGAAGTCGACGGCGGTGTCAAAGTGAATAATATCGCAGAGATTGCAGCGGCAGGTGCCGATACCTTCGTTGCGGGTTCTGCTATTTTCGACCAACCGGACTATAAAACCGTCATCGACGCGATGCGTAACGAATTACAAAAGGTATCTCAATGACTGAAGTGGTATTAGAGAATATCAAAGCGATCGCTTTCGATTTAGACGGCACACTCGTAGACAGTGCAGCTGGCTTAGCTGAAGCCATCGACAACATGCTCAAAGAATTTAATTTTACCCCTGCAGGTAAAGAACGCGTTTCTATTTGGGTAGGCAATGGTGTTGATGTGTTAGTTGAACGCGCACTTTCATGGGCAGGTGCCGAAATCACACCTGAGCGACAAAAAAAAGCTCGAGCCAGTTTTGATAAATTCTATGCAACGTCCGTCACAACAGGCAGCCAACTGTTTCCTGGAGTAAAAGACACTTTAGAGCAATTAGCAAAACATGGCTTACCTATGGGGATTGTTACTAATAAAGCGACCCCATTTATTGCGCCATTATTAAAGAAATTAGGTATTGAACACTACTTTTCTCTAGTCTTGGGTAGCGATGACGTCAAAGCTTTAAAACCGCATCCTGCTCCCCTCTACCTAACGATGGGAACATTCGGTTTACGTAAAGAAGAATTGCTTTTTGTCGGCGATTCTCGTAATGATATTATTGCAGCGAAAAGCGCTGAATGCCCGTGTGTCGGTCTGACCTACGGTTATAACTATGGTGAATCTATTGCACTGAGTGAACCGAACTGTGTATTAACACATTTTTCTGATTTATTACCTGCAATCGGGTTATCTGAAATAAAATAAGCAAGGACATAACTAAATGAGCACTCCCACTGAAAAATTAAAGCAACCCCAAAAACCAATCGTATTCAGCGGCGCACAGCCTTCCGGTGAATTAACCATCGGTAACTACATGGGTGCATTACGTCAGTGGGTACAAATGCAAGATGACTACGACTGCATTTACTGTATCGTTGACCAGCACGCCATCACCGTTCGCCAAGACCCTGTTGAACTGCGTAAAAGAACCCTCGATACACTTGCGCTCTATTTAGCATGTGGTATTGACCCGAAAAAAAGCACCATTTTTGTGCAGTCACACGTACCACAACACGCTCAACTGAGCTGGGCGCTTAACTGCTACACCTATTTCGGTGAGTTGAGCCGTATGACTCAGTTTAAAGATAAATCTGCCCGTCACGCAGAAAATATCAATGCGGGACTCTTTGATTACCCAGTACTAATGGCAGCAGATATTTTGATTTATCAAACGAATCAAGTACCTGTTGGTATTGACCAGAAACAACACCTTGAATTGAGCCGTGATATTGCTCAACGCTTCAATGCCATTTATGGTGATATTTTCACTGTACCCGATCCATTCATTCCGACTGGTGGTGGTGCCCGTGTTATGGCTCTGCAAGATCCAACCAAGAAAATGTCTAAGTCCGATGATAACCGTAACAACGTTATCGCCTTATTAGAAGACCCGAAATCTGTCGTGAAAAAAATCAAACGTGCAATGACTGACTCTGAAGAGCCACCGCGTATTCGTTATGATTTAGAAAATAAGCCGGGTGTTTCTAATTTATTAGATATTATGTCAGGCGTAACTGGCAAAAAAATTGCAGAACTTGAAACCGAATTTGAAGGGCAAATGTACGGTCATCTTAAAGGCGCTGTGGCTGAAGCCGTTTCCGGTATGTTAACCACACTTCAAACTCGTTATCATGAATTCCGTAATAACGAAGCGCTGCTCAACCAAATTATGGATGAAGGCGCAACCAAAGCCGCTGCTCGCGCACAAGAAACGTTAGATAAAGTTTACGAAGCTATTGGTTTTGTTAAACGCCCTCAGTAACAATCATTGTATTAACTCAGTAAAAATGGGGTTTTTCCCCATTTTTACTCTAATCAATTTTCACCAATTAATTCATTGATGCTGTTTATTTCACCTTAACGCTCTGAATCTAATTGTTCATTATTTTTCAGAACATCTTGCGCCTTGCTGTAGCTTTCAATTAATAATTGATAGGCAGGGAAAATTTGCGTGTAAGCCATTGCCCACTCCGCAGCATCTTCGCGGTTCCAAGTCCCTTGCAATTCTGAAGCAACAGCAGCAGTATCCATTGGAACGACACCCGCTTGAACGACACGCGCTAAGGTAATTTCTTGCGCCATTTTGCTGTAAGTGCCTGAGGCGTCAATCACCACAAATACTTGGTAGCCATCCATCACCGCACTAATTGCAGGGAACGCCATACAAACACTGGTAATAGTTCCAGCAATAATCAGTTGCTTTTTACCTGTTGCTTTCACGGCCGCCACAAACTCTGGGTTATCCCATGCATTAATTTCACCGCGGCGTGCAATATATTGTGCATGTGGTGCATTTTGATGAATTTCTGGTATCAACGGGCCATTTGGGCCTTGAGGTACAGAAGCAGTTGTTATTACTGGAATTTTAGCTAGGGAAGCCATTTTAGCCAGAACAGCGGCGCGAGCACGTAATTCCGTCATTGGCATATCACCTACAGTTTGAAATAAACCACTCTGGTGATCGATTAATAACATCACCGCATCTTCTGGGTTAATAGCAGGACGTTGACCATTAAAATTAGCTGGGCTACTCATGATGAAACCTCTCAATCGATAAAATATGAAACCTATTTTTTTTTGATTTAAAAATAGAACGATATCCGCTCCGTTTTCGTGTTATTTAGATTAATTCATCGATTTAAAGCTGAGTAGTCCAGTTTTTGATAAACACTGTTCTATAAATAGAATAATTAGACTTTATTTTATTGTTCTATCACTGCAACAATGAAACCTATTTTTGCCACTACTGCCAAATGATTTGCTCCTTTATTATTCAGTCATCAAAACAATTTTAGGAGCAAAACCATGAAAAAAATTATTGGTATCTATCAATCTCCTCGTAGCCATTGGGTTGGAGACGGCTTCCCTGTCCGTTCAATGTTTAGCTATAACGATCATGGGAAATACCTCAACCCATTCCTTTTGCTCGACAGAGCGGGGCCTTTTGATTTCCCAAGCTCAAATTCAGCAAACAGAGGCGTTGGAGAGCACCCACACCGTGGGTTTGAAACAGTCACGATTGTGTATGATGGCGAAGTCGCCCACCATGACTCTACGGGTGAAGGTGGTGTGATAGGCCCAGGTGATGTTCAGTGGATGACTGCAGCATCGGGTATTTTGCATCAAGAGTATCAGTCTGATGCCTTCATGAAAAAAGGTGGCACACTTGATATGGTGCAACTGTGGGTCAATTTGCCAGCAAAAGACAAATCAGCGGCCCCCGGCTACCAGCTGCTAGAAAGCCAAAGCATGCCAAAAGTCGCATTACCCAATGATGCAGGTACATTGCGAGTGATTGCCGGTGACTATTTGGGCAATAAGGGTGCAGCACAAACCTTTAGTCCATTGGATGTATGGGATTTACAGCTTAACAAAGGTAAAACTGTGGGTATCCCAACTAAAACGGGACGCCATGTCGGTTTAGTCATGCTACGTGGTTCAATATTTGTTGATGGCCGTTCTGCTTTAAACGAAGGTGAACTGATGATCCTCGACGATACAGACAGCAATATTCTGTTAGAAGCCACAGAAGATGCCTTAGTGCTGTTACTCAGTGGTGATCCCATTAATGAGCCAGTTGTTGGCTACGGCCCCTTTGTGATGAATACTGTTCAAGAAATCAATGAAGCCATAAATGATTTCAACAGTGGGAAATTTGGCCGCATTCCTGAAACACAATAAATGACGAATATTTCCCTGATAGCCTAATGCGCTATCGGGGAAATTTATTTCACTGACGGCGAAATATTATCTGCTAAATAATTTAACAGTAATTGGATTGACGGCAACAACCCTTTACGTGATGGATATACTGCATGAATGATATCTTCAGGAAACTGCCATTGCGGTAATACCTCTATCAAATTCCCTGATTCAATGTCTTTTTCTACCACACCATAAGGTAGCCTTGCGATCCCGACACCTTTTAGTGCCGCGCGGTATAACGTTAAGATATCTGTTGTCGCTAACTTAGGGGTAAAATGCTGCGTAAAGCTAAGGTCGTCACTGTTTTTGAGGGTTAACGTGTAATTTTGTGAATGCTCTGTATTCGCTAACATCGGGTAATCCACCAGCTTTTCTGGTTCTATGAGTTCACCCTGCTCTGCGAATAATTGTGGGCTAGCCACTAATATACGCCGTGAATACCCTAGCACTTTCATCATTAAGCCTGAATCATCTAAGGGCAATGAACGTACACGAATAGCTAAATCTAACCCTTCACTAATGACATCAACAGGGCGGTTAACCGCTAAGATTTGGATATCGATATCAGGATATTTCATCATAAAATCTACAAGTAATTCATTGAGATATACTTGTAATAGTGCAACTGGACACGATAGTTTGATCGTTCCTTTCGGGTGTGACTGAACGGAACAAATCAATTCGTGAGCAACTTCAGCTTCATCAACTACATTTTTACACTGCTGATAAAAAACTTGTCCCACTTCCGTGACATGAAACTGGCGGGTAGAACGGTAAATCAATGAAACATTAAGTTTTTTTTCTAAATCTGCAATGCGACGACTTAATTTAGATTTAGGGATCCCTAGAGCCAAACCCGCTTGTGAAAACCCACCATATTCGACAACTTTCACAAAATAGTAGAGATCATTTAAATCATATTGCATCTCATCCTCCCAACATTCCCAATCGCAATATCACCATCTTACTAAAAACCCTAAAAAAGCGCTTTAAAAATGAATACTGCCACTTAAGGCCTGCAAACAAAACAAGACCATGTTGTGTATATGGAGAAAGGAAAAATTATTGCTCAGGGAACACATATCGAATTAATGGCGAATATACCGCGGTACCAACAGTTTATACAACAAATGCCTAAGACTTAGGCGTTATATTGCTAGCAAGTGCTTATGGCCAAATACTCTCTTTGCCATAAGCACATCGCTTTATATTAACGCTTACCAAACAACCGGTGCTTAAACTCTTCAATCCGGTGGTTATCTAAACGGTTCTGCATGGTTAAGCTCCAACTTGCGGATAGCCCTGCAGCACTTAAAAGCCGCTGATACAGCTCTTCATCATAAGGGGCGTGAAATGCAATCATAATGGCTTCTTGTACTGAAATATCACTATTGCGGCTTAATAAGGTTAATGGCGTATTTTCACTAACATTGCCTGTTTTAATGACACGGTACAGCCAACCACAGCGCCCATTGTCTTGCATCATTTGTGCAAAATTTTCAATTCCCGTTAACCCATTGAGCTTATAACAAGGGGAACGAGGCTGAGTGACCTGAATACGCGCATCACCCCATGCAAAAATATCCCCAATAAATACGTTTTCTTCACTCATACCCAATGTTGATATATTTTCCCCAAATGCAGAGGCAACAAATAAATCGGCTAAATCAGGATACGCATTTACCCAGAAATCATAATGTTCACGAGGATAATGGCAAAGTGCTCTATCAGGCCCGCCATGGAAGCGTTTTTCAGCTTGTTCATCGCCATCAAGTCCCAATTGCCCTAACATCAATAACCCGTCGGCAGCTTGCTTGTGAATAGCGCTGTGCCCACAAGACTGGGTTGCTTGGACTTTACCGATAAAAACTTGGGGAGATACTTTCATGCAAGATCACACCTTAATACTCACATAGGATGAAATAACTGTTACTGTGTTCAAGTTACCATAACCCATGGTTAATAACCTCACTAATTTTTAGCAGGGCTCCTATCAATGTCAGCTCTAAAATAATATATATCAATAGCCCCCAAGTGAGCGTAATCCACCAAGAATTAAACCACTTTAAAAATATCCATGGAAACCCAAAAATACGCGATACGGTTATCCCTGGTAACCTCAATTTTGGTATCCCTTTTGTCTTTGGTACTATTTGCCAGATGATAATTAACAAGAACATACCGCTAAACATGATAGTTCCCACCTGATTATCACCACCTTTAATTGTAATATTCACTACGTCAGCAATGACAGACATAATGAATACATATATCCCTGTTAGCACCATTATCGAAAATAGAAAATCTACCAATAAAAATATAGCGCCAAAAGTGTCTTTATTTTTATTTAAAAAGAAAAATAATAACGCATCACTAAGATATAAATAGAAAATAAAAATCATCGCAACTACGATAATAACCCGATTATCGATATCCGGAGACGGCGCCGCAATACAAAATATACTTCCCCAAAACATAAGAAGAAATAAATGAGAAAGAGAAAAACATACTCTAGGTTGACTGAAAAAAGCGGCCACTGCTGGATTAACTCGATCTGCAAGCTCTGGGTAATTTTGTATCAACTGCTGATATTGCTTCATCAACAAATCCAGCACCCCAGGTACTAACCGCATCCACCCAGTCACTTCTGCCTGCTTTCCAATTAAAAATTGCATTGTAAATGCTGAGATCGAGTACTTATGTGATGCTTCAATTTCGCAATCTTGCCATGCACGTTCAACAGCAGTTTTACGTAATTGATTTTGAATACCTTCTTGAATAAACATTGGAACCACACTGTCTGAATTATAATCATTTAACTGCCAATTCAATAATTCAGAAGCACAATCTACGGTCGATTCCATTAAGCCCTGCTGTTGTGATAATGCTTTGGCAAAATCCTTATGAAACTGAGCAAAAATGTGTAAATTGCCTTTTTCCATCACATGAGCCCAAAGAAAAGATAGCGCGGCCTTCCCTTTGCTTTCATTTTCCACAATCAGGCTCGCGACAGTATCAATTTCATCTTGAGTATAAACAGTTTCAGCCACTGCTATAGCAGGTAAAGGCTCATCTGCTACAAATGTATTTGATAACCAATCAGAAAAATAAATATCTTGATACCCGGTGTGGTCATTTAATAATACGGCTTCACCATAACTTTCGTCTTCAGAAGCAACTTCAGGCTGAGAACTCACTTGATAAGAGGATACGTTTTTTGCATTTTCAAATGCTTCTCTTAGCTGCTGATACTCTTTTGGATGAGTATCGGGTCGATATTTTTTGAGTTGCTTTGCATAAGCCCTACGGATTTCTTTTTCATCATGAGTGAACGGAATTCCCAATATTTGCCACATATCCATTAATGCAAATCCCTTTCATATCGTTTCAAAAATTGAACAACTTGCTGGCGAAATGTTGCGATCAAGCGTAAATCTTGGCTATTTAATGCTATCTCAAACTCAGTTGTTATCTTATCGACCCAAAGTCTGTCATCACCGAGCAAGAATTCATATAATTGAGAACAACGGGCTAACAATTCTCTATTTTCAGGCATATCCCTTGGATGCTGCTTTAACCCTGCAATTTTTGCCAAGCTGGCTGAAATTTGTGTCTCACTCATTTGGCCAGGTACCTTTTCAATCAATAACCGATAAACCTTAGGGCTACCTTGATAATGACACTCAACTTCAAGTAAACCATCAACCGTGTAAGTAAACCTAACTTCAATCGTCACTTCCCCGGCTGGTCGTGGAGGAATATCTATCTTTAATTCCCCAAGGAAAACATTATCTTTGACTAGGCGAGCTTCACCTTGATATACCTTGAGTAAAATATGCTCTTGGTTATCTACAATTGTACTTAGCTCCTGCATTTTACTGATAGGCAAGAAATTATTGCGTTCGATAATAGGAAGATAGTAACCAAATTCAAAACGCTCACCATGCTGTTTCGTGGTATCAACCCCCAATGAAAATGGCATGACATCGGTTAAAACGATATCATCCAAAGCGCAATCTGCCATTACCATACCTGCTTGGACACCAGCCCCTAAAGCAACTGCCTCATCAGGATTTAAATCATGCCGTGGAAATCGCCCGAAAAGACGAGCTACGGTTTGTCTAACGAGAGGCATACGTGTCGCCCCTCCCACTAGCAATATATCGTCAAGATCATTAAGCGAAAAACGGGAGTCATGCAATGCCTGTAAAATAGGTTGTTGAAGGCGAGCTAATAAAGGCTGACAACAAGTAGCTAGCTCTTGTTCTGTCATTTTCCATTCAAAATCTGACTCATTCCAATGCATAGAAACATAGCATTCTGGTGCTTGGCTCAAGGCTAACTTGAGATGTTCCGCCAATTTCAATAATTCAGGCCGTATCAGAAACTGATCTTTGTGTAATTCGGGGTACTTTTTCAACATCCACTGATAAATCACTTCACGAAAATCATCACCGCCTAAGCGTACATCACCACTACTAGCACAAACTTCGATAACGCCTTCAAACATATCGATGATCGATACGTCAAACGTGCCCCCTCCTAGGTCAAATGTGAGGTATTTATGTTCTTTATTTTCGAGTAACCCAAAAGCAAGTGAAGCAGCTGTTGGCTCATTTAATAACCTTACAACATTCAACCCAGCAAGCTGCCCCGCTGTTTTAACTGCGCGGCGCTGGACGTCATTAAAATAAGCAGGAACTGTAATTATGGCGTCTTTGACGGCATAACCTAACCATGCTTCAACATCATCTTTAAGTTGACATAACAACAAAGCGGAGACTTCTTCAGCACGAAATACAAGCTTACCTAGTGTTATAGTGGCATCGGTTCCCATATAACGTTTGAAACTCGCTTTAGTTATATTAGGATGACTTTGTAAACGTTCATGAGCAGCTTGTCCTACGATAATCTGGCCTTCATCGTCTAAACCAACCACAGAAGGCGTTAGAACGTTTCCTTGTAGATTAGGAATTAGGACTGATTTGCCATCTAACCACAAACTTACCGCACTGTTACTTGTCCCAAGGTCAATCCCCATTACTAAGTGTGTTGCCAAACAATCCATTTTGATTTATTCCTTATTTATCAAAAAATTAAATCCATATCATTATTGAAATAAATTAATAACCAACATTTTAAATGATAATGAGTTTTATTTAATAATAAAAAGTAAAGTTTTGGAATCGATATCAAATTGTAGGCATAAAAAAAGCGCAGCATTAACGCTGCGCTTATAGCAAATTACGTTATCTTATAAGATTATTTAGCTTTCGCTGCAAAACGTGCTGCTGCTTCATCCCAGTTCACAACTGACCAGAATGCTTTAATATAATCAGGACGGCGGTTTTGGAATTTCAGATAATAAGCGTGTTCCCATACGTCTAAACCGATGATTGGGTAACCAGATACGCCTGAAATAGCCTCACCCATTAATGGGCTGTCTTGGTTCGCTGTTGAAACTACAGCTAATTTACCGTCATCTTTCAGAACCAGCCATGCCCAACCAGAACCGAAACGAGTTGCAGCTGCTTTTTCAAACAGTTCTTTGAATGCATCAACGCTACCGAAATCACGCTCAATCGCAGCTTTTAATTCGCCTTTTAATTCAGTACCTAATTTCAAACCTTTCCAGAACAGACTATGGTTTGAGTGGCCACCTGCGTTGTTACGAACAAACGTACGTTGATCAGCAGGAATTTGGTCTAATTTTTGAATCAGAACATCGATATCTAAACCTGCTAATTCAGGTAGTTTTTCTAACGCTGTATTGGTGTTAGTCACATAGGTTTGATGGTGCTTAGTATGGTGGATTTCCATGGTTTGCTTGTCAAAATGTGGTTCCAACGCATCATAAGCATAAGGTAAAGCAGGTAATGTATAACTCATATTATTGTCTCCAGTGACGTAAATACCGCTATGTTTCTCATTTTTACCACAAGGCTCATAGGGTAAACACTTGCGTAACTTCGCACCTTGTGAATAACTATCTATTATAGTTATTTTACTGTTAATGAAAATCATTATCAAACCCATGAGAAATGTATGGATATTTATATTCGCTATGAGAACTTGTTTATTCAGTAACTAATACCAACAACCCCGCCATTTATTTTTCTTTAAATCTACCTTTTATTATATTTTTAGATTTATATATCAATTTGACATTTAGCATCAAATGATAATCCTGCAAATCTCATTACAATTAATACGTGATCTTCCGCGCAAAAGAAAAACAAATTTAAAAATCGTGCTTTAGTTAACCATTTTTTGACATAGTATTAACATCTGCAAGGAGATAATAATATGACTCAAATAACTAAACATCCCGTTCCTGCTGAAATTGCAAAAAATGCCCTGATAAACGAACAACAGTATAACGATGAGTACCAACGCTCGATTCAAGACCCTGAAGGATTTTGGGGCGAAAAAGGAAAAATCGTTGATTGGATTAAACCGTACACTCGAGTTAAAAACACCTCTTTTGACCCCGGGCACATCGACATCCGCTGGTTTGAAGATGGTACATTAAATTTAAGTGCTAACTGTTTGGATCGCCATCTGGCTGAAAAAGGCGACCAAACTGCGATTATTTGGGAAGGCGATGACCCTTCATCGTCAAAAAATGTCACTTACCGCGAACTGCACCATGATGTTTGTCAGTTTGCGAATGTCCTAAAACAACAAGGGATCCGTAAAGGCGATGTTGTCGCCATTTACATGCCGATGGTTGTCGAAGCCGCTGTCGCGATGCTAGCTTGTGCTCGTATTGGTGCTATACATACGGTCATTTTTGCTGGTTTCTCCCCTGAGGCGGTCTCTGGTCGCGTTATTGACTGTAAAGCAACGCTAATCATCACTGCAGATGAAGGCTTACGTGCTGGCCGTGCAATTCCATTAAAGAAAAATGTGGATGACGCACTCGCTAACCCGCAAGTCACTACGGTTTCTAATGTGATTGTTTACCAACGTACAGGCAATGCACCGAGCTGGGTCGAAGGCCGTGATCTCTGGTGGCACGACGTCATCAAAGGCGTCAGTGCAGATTGCCCTCCAGAAGAAATCAACGCAGAAGACCCACTGTTCATCCTATATACCTCTGGCTCTACAGGTAAACCGAAAGGCGTTCTGCATACCACTGGCGGTTATTTAGTCTATGCCACACTGACATTTAAATACACCTTCGACTACCATCCAGGTGAAGTCTATTGGTGTACTGCAGATGTAGGCTGGGTAACAGGCCATAGCTATTTGTTATATGGGCCATTATCCAATGGCGCTAAAACATTAATGTTCGAAGGGGTACCTAATTACCCAGCAGTTAACCGAATGAGCCAAGTGGTTGATAAACACCAAGTCAATATCCTTTATACTGCCCCAACGGCTATCCGCGCATTAATGGCCGAAGGCGATAAAGCCATTGAAGGTACAGATCGCAGCTCATTACGAATTCTCGGCTCCGTGGGGGAACCCATTAACCCTGAAGCTTGGGAATGGTTCTATAAAAAAATTGGTAACAGCCGCTGCCCTGTTGTCGATACATGGTGGCAAACCGAAACAGGTGGTTTCATGATCACACCACTTCCAGGGGCAACCATGTTAAAGCCAGGGTCTGCAACATTGCCATTCTTTGGTGTTCGCCCTGCATTAGTCGATAACCTTGGTGAACCTATCGAAGGCGCCACAGAAGGTAACTTAGTGATTGTTGATTCATGGCCGGGCCAAGCCCGAACCTTATTCGGCGATCACGAACGCTTCGAGCAAACCTATTTCTCAACCTTTAAAGGCATGTACTTTAGTGGTGATGGTGCTCGTCGTGATGAAGATGGTTATTACTGGATCACTGGCCGTGTTGACGATGTACTGAATATTTCGGGCCACCGTTTAGGTACCGCAGAAATAGAATCAGCGCTCGTTGCACATCCGAAAGTGGCTGAAGCTGCCGTGGTCGGTATTCCTCATAATATTAAAGGCCAAGCAATCTATGCTTATGTCACATTAATATCTGGGGTTGAGCCATCACCAGAGCTATACACCGAAGTTCGCAACTGGGTTCGTAAGGAAATCGGCCCTATTGCCACCCCGGATGTACTTCACTGGACGGATTCACTACCCAAAACCCGTTCCGGTAAAATCATGCGTCGCATCCTACGAAAAATTGCATCAGGAGACACCAGTAATTTCGGAGATACCTCCACTCTGGCTGATCCAGGTGTTGTCGAAAAACTACTCGAAGAAAAACAGTCTATGAGTATGTCATAACGCCAAAAGGCCAACTCATAGAGGCGGCCTTACATACATCCCAACAAGATGGTTTACTCTAAATAATTCGAGGTGCAGCTAGGCGACAAGCGAACGAAACACGAGGAGCATACATAAGTATGTGACTCGTGTGAGTGAGTGCAGTCAACAAAGCTGCAACTTGAAGTATGACGAGTATAACAGAGGAGAACTCTGATGAATGCTACTGCTTACGAAAAGGTAGAGGATAACCCTCGCTTTCAAGAACTGGTTAGGAAACGTAGTCGCTTTTCATGGTTGTTATCTGCAATAACGCTCGTGCTGTATGTGGGTTTTATTTTTCTTATCGCTTTTGACCCAAGCTGGCTTGGAACACCAATATCCGAAGGTTCATACATAACAAGAGGGATCCCTGTTGGTGTAGGGCTAATCGTCATTTCGTTTGTACTCACTGGGCTTTACGTCATCCGAGCCAACGGTGAATATGACCGCTTAACGGCAGAAATTTTAAAAGAGGTAGAAAAATGAAAATATTGCTCTCACTCATTCTCTTTTTTACCTCATCAATGGCGTTTTCTGATGCATTGACAGGGGATGTTGAACGCCAGCCTGTAAATATTCAGGCGATTGTGATGTTCTTACTGTTTGTCGGCTTCACTTTATATATTACCTACTGGGCGTCAAAAAGAACGCGTTCTCGCTCTGATTACTACACTGCGGGCGGGAAAATTACCGGTTTCCAAAACGGGATGGCTATCGCGGGTGACTTTATGTCTGCTGCCTCCTTCTTAGGGATCTCTGCTCTGGTTTATACCTCTGGCTATGATGGCTTAATCTACTCGATTGGCTTCTTAATTGGCTGGCCGATCATTCTATTCTTAATTGCCGAGCGCTTACGTAATTTAGGTCGCTATACCTTCGCTGATGTTGCTTCTTATCGATTAAAACAAAGACCAATTCGTATTCTATCTGCGGTTGGCTCTCTGGTTGTTGTTGCACTGTATCTTATTGCTCAAATGGTTGGTGCGGGTAAATTAATTGAATTGTTATTTGGTCTCAATTACCACGTCGCGGTTGTTATTGTGGGTATATTGATGGTGCTATATGTCCTATTTGGTGGAATGTTAGCCACAACTTGGGTGCAAATTATTAAAGCCATCTTGTTATTAGCGGGTGCAACATTCATGGCCGTTATGGTTATGAAGCATGTTGGCTTTAACTTTAATACCTTATTTAAAGAAGCCGTTGAAGTTCATAAAAATGGTATTGCCATTATGAGCCCAGGAGGACTGGTTTCCGACCCAATATCCGCCTTATCCCTTGGTCTTGCATTGATGTTTGGTACCGCTGGCCTCCCTCACATTATTATGCGATTCTTCACCGTTAGTGACGCTAAAGAAGCTCGTAAAAGTGTGTTCTATGCCACTGGATTTATCGGTTACTTTTACATACTAACCTTTATTATTGGTTTTGGTGCCATCGTTCTAGTCAGTTCCAATCCTGCATTTAAAGATGCTACTGGAGCACTTATCGGTGGAACAAACATGGCTGCTGTTCACCTTGCAGATGCCGTCGGTGGCAATTTCTTCTTAGGCTTTATTTCTGCAGTTGCATTCGCCACTATCCTTGCTGTTGTTGCTGGTTTAACCTTAGCAGGCGCCTCCGCGGTTTCTCATGACCTATATGCGATGGCAATGAAAAATGGTAAAGCGGATGAAAAAGATGAATTACGTGTCTCTAAAATTACCGTTGTTATCTTAGGTTTTGTTGCAATTGGCCTCGGTATTTTGTTTGAAAAACAAAACATTGCCTTCATGGTCGGCTTAGCATTCTCTATTGCGGCTAGTTGTAACTTCCCAATCATTTTACTGTCGATGTACTGGCGTAAGCTGACAACTCGCGGTGCATTGGCTGGCGGTTGGTTAGGGCTAATTACTGCTGTTGTTTTAATGATTTTAGGACCAACCATCTGGGTCAGTATTCTTCACCATGAAAAACCAATCTATCCATATGAGTACCCAGCCTTCTTCTCCATGATTGTTGCATTTGTTGCTTCATGGCTATTCTCTGTAACAGATAATTCAGAACAAGGAAAAATGGAAAGAGAGCGCTTTAAAGAGCAATTTGTTCGTTCACAAATTGGACTCGGTATTGAGCAGGGTAAATCACACTAAACCTAACTTTATTGCCACACCAAACGGCTCAGTGTATCGAGCCGTTTTTTATTAATAGTTTATTTAAACCTCTTTTAGTTTCATCATTATTTCTCTTGAGATTACCCTATAAATCAATAGGATAAATCAAATCACATAAAGAAGTTGATAGTATATTTAACTCTTTTTATCAGAAGTTTTATATAAAAAATCCTTCTTTCTACGTAGAGAAAAGAAGGATATTAATAACATTGAAGAACTTATTTTTGTTTTCGTTATTCGATACTATCTTGCATAGTGTTGTCTTTCTACATCAGCCCAATTTTCTACTAATGAATAAAACTCTGCTGAACTTGTTTTTCTTTCTTCTTGTAATTTTTTAAATTCTTGCTTGTTTTTCGGCGTATAACGAGAAAGTAACTGGTCTAATACAATATTTTTATCTGCGAATCGGGAACCTAGTTTTAATTTTTTATACAGCACTACTGTAATCAACCCACTGATAGCGAGCATTCCAATGACAGTGACAAAGCTATAGTCAATGCCAAGGGTATTTCTCACTGTATTTAACAGTAAAAAAGGAACAAAAAACATCACTAATAAAGAAAGAATAGTTGCACCGTCTTGCCCATTATTAAATTCATTTTCTTTCTGTTTATTTACAGAAATAATTTGGTCGAAAATTCGATGATTAGCGCTTTTTGATTTATTCATCTGACCCACCTTTGCTATACAAATATTGTTTACACGAAATACCATTCATTAAAAGGTATAACTTGCTTAGCTGGCCTATCTTTCATATCTGGATGTAAGTTTCTTTCCTTTGAAAATTTCACTTATAAGCAAACTTCATCGGTAACGTGATAGCTGGATATACTATTAACTACCTAACACAGTATAAATGTAAGAAATTGAAACATCAATTTAACAATTTTTATATAAAAAAATAAATAATCGTGCGCTTATTCATTAAAAATATACAAACAAAATAGTTAATTTATTTATGAGTAAAATTGGTTATTTTATTTTTATCTATTGATATTAATGAATTTATTGTTCAAATAATGACTTACTTGGGTTACTTAATTAACACCATAAAAACCATTAAAACTATAAACATTATAGGGCAAGTTAAGAATAATCCTGTCAGATAATTTCGTTAAGTCATTATTATTTTTAATAGATCATAGATTATCTATCAACCAGAGAGTCAAATCACACAGCAATTGCACTCGGAGATATAAACTTATCTAACCTACCTCTACCACCTTTGCTGTAAAGCTGTTATTTACTATTTTGCCCCCTTCAATTACATTTACCATCTCAATATCCCAATACAATAATTACGAAACCTGAAATATAGTCATCACTAAATATATATTCTTTGTCATCACAATTTATGAGCTTTTACTTGCTACTTTATGTTTCTTAATCACATTTATCACTTAAATACAAGGAATTGAGTTTTCCTCCTACCCTCCTCGCCCATTCCCTATACGGCTAAAAAGAGAGGTGAGTTGTTACTTACTACTTTGCATTTAAAATATCCATTCAGCACACCAATACAACCGCTTCTCCCCCACTGCTTCTCCTACCCCTGTCATCCCACCATCGCCAACAGCCACCGCCCTTTCAACAAGTGAGTTGTTACTGACTACTTTGACTCAAGCGGTATCATTCATCACCGTGATGGGGAAACACCCAATCT
>NZ_JAMPPJ010000033.1:0-51931 GCF_028481025.1 Providencia sp. PROV150
TCAAAGCCTCGTGATAAAAATCACGAGGCTTTTTTGTATTACTAACATACTGGATTTTATGGATAATAACCTATTGTAGGTGACTTGGGGCATTGTTTGGAGAAATACAGTTTTACGTCTGCTTTTAATTAGTAATTAGCTTGGTAAGTATATTATCAAATCGTTCTAGGGTTGTTCGTTATTTTGTTGGGGGGTTAAGCTATATTAATATTAAAAATACGCTTTAAAGCTTTCTTACCGTAGGTAGTAAAAGTAATTTCTCGATAACCTTTTGTTTTCTCTATCCATTCTTTTTCTGCAAAAAATTTCAATAGTAAGGTTCCTGCTAGTCCCCCTAGGTGCATACGTCTTTCACTCCAATCCAAACAAGCACATGCTATTTTTCGTTTTGTATTAGGATCAATGTCGATACCTAATTTTTTAAATTGATTGGCACCAATCATTGATAATTTATTTTCTCTAGCTGTAAACCAGCCATTTTTATCCATAAATTCGTAGATCTGAACGGCAATTTCTCCGGCTAAGTGATCATAGCAAGTACGTGCCTTTCGCAGATGAATAGGTGTTGTTATAGGTGGGGTGTACTCCAATTTCATGGATACCCCCATTAATGTTTCTAATAATTCGGCAATGTCGGTGCCTGCAAGCCTATAATAACGGTGTCTTCCTTGGGATAGACAACTAATTAAGTGGCTGTTTAAAAGTTTAGTTAAGTGTGCACTCGTTGTTGATGGGGCTATATTTGCAGCTACGCTTAATTCTGTTGCTGTCCAAGCCCTGCCATCCATTAATGCACACAAAATACTGACCCTTGAAGGGTCAGCAATCGCAGAGGCAACTTTTGCGATAGATTGTTCTAATGGCTCTTTTTCTTCAATGGGAATACTATCTTTGCTTGGTATCATGGTTGGCTTTCCCACTTCTTTGTTACTTCAGCGGCTAATATATTGTTGTCTGTTATTAATATTAACCTGTTATTGTGGTCGCTGTATTGAACAAGGATATTAATTTGGTGAAGTGCGAGTTGAGAAACAATTTCTCCAAGTTCGCCAGGACGTTCTTGTTTTAATTTGCGGATCACTGGTTGTATGATACTTTCAACCTGTAAACCCTCAGTAGTTAAGGCATCTCGTGCTTTTTCTGGCTGGGTAACAAGAAAGTGAGCATGACTTTTTTCTTCGATAGAAAAAACGCCACCACCTTCAAGGCCAATACCATGTTTCCCTAATGTTGTCGCCAATAGTGCTAAAGCACCTACTTGGTTTTCAATAATCACATGAATATCATACATCAAAGCTATCCTCGTTATTGAATGAGTAATCCTTTAAGGTATGGGCAACTCGAATTCGATAATGGGAAAAAATGGTTTGTTGTCCTTCAACTTGTGCATCGATATGCATGAAATGGTTTTTCCATTGTTTTACTGCTTCTTCTGTTTCCCACCATGAAAGTGAGAGAATTTTTCCTTCTATTGTAATAGATTGAAAGCGTTCGACAGCAATAAACCCGTCAATGTGCATAAGTTCAGATTTAAGTTTGGCTGCCAATTCAAAATAACGCTCTTTTTGCACTGGTATTGGGATGGCTTCAAAAATTACGGCAATCATAAAACTCTCCTTAATGTAGAAGCTCAACTATAACGGTTTAATTTATAGATACTTCGATGGTGAGCGAAATATTAAAAATAGGAGAGGAATGTAAAAAATGGGAAAGAAGGGCGTGGGTTACTTTAAGGACTGATATAAACTATAACCTGCTATTGACCCTGCAACATCATAGGCAAAATCATGCCAACTCCACCCAGTACCATTAGGCCTGCTGTCATAAAGCTCTTTTGCTGCGCCAAGAGAAACTGAAAATAGAATACCAAATATGGCAGCATCGCTGTGTTGCATGTTTTGTTTATCTGCATAAGCATTACCAGCCGCAGCCATCGCGGCTGAAAATGCAAAATGCTGCGCTTTATCTTTACCTTGCCAATTATCATTAGCCCAATGAAAACCAGTACATCCTGTTGAAATGAATATAAGTAAGCTAATGATCAGTGATTTAAACATTTTTGGTAAGATACCTAAAAAATTAAAGTAGCAAAGTAAAAGCGCCACCGGAGTGACGCTTTGTTTAAATTCTAAAGGATGCGGCTAATTAAGCGATCGACTCGTATTCGACGTAGTCGTCGGATTAATTTCTTCACTTTAACAGGATAGGTTTGGATGCTATCCAGTTCACGAAAATGGCTAACAACCTTAGTATGAGTTCGAATGCACTCTAGCTCGTGATTGCGTTGCTCTTGCAACTGTTGTTTTGGATCGTGAATTAATACTGCGTTTTCAAGATCTAACCCCCAAGCTCGTGGGTTAAGGTTGTTACCCGTGATTAATTGCCAGTCATTATCAACCCACATTCCTTTTAGGTGGTAGGTATTGTCCGAATCTTTCCAGAGCCTTACTGTTAATTGCTGGCTATCTATAAAGCGTTGCAAGCGACTAACAAAACGGCGCAAGTTGATCTCATAAAGGTATGGCAATGCACCAATAATTTTAAATGGCTCTTCAGGTGGGATATAGAAGTCGTTGGCAGTTTTGTCACCAATGATAATTTCTACTTGTTTGCCATCACGCAGTAACCGACTAATAACCCTAACTAACACCGCAGGCAAATTAAAATAAGGCGTACAGATTGTTAGTTTATTGTTTGTTGCACCCATTAAATGCGTGATAACACGGTTTAAATCGTTTTTCTTACCGAGACCAACAAAGGGAGTGACGGACAGCTCATCATTAGTTGCATTCCCTGAAAACTGATAGGACGCTCCCCGTAAGCCCAAACGAAATTGTTTAATTAAATGCTTAAACTCAGCTGTTTTTGGTCGAGTTGGCGTATTTAATAAATGAATGGCATCAGCTTGTAGTAATGCGTCATCAATAAATTTTTTCATTGATGCGGTAAGTTGGCTATTTTTGATCAGGTGATAGCGGTCGTAACGGTATTTACTATGACGTTGTAAATAGACGTCATTAATACTTGCCCCGCTATAGAGTAGAGTATCATCAAATAAAAAGCCTTTTAGATGCAAAACACCCAGAGCTTCCCGTGTATTTACAGGGATGCCGTAGATAGGGATTTCAATTTCAGGGTAATGTTTTGCAACATCATAATACCAATCGGCATTAGTGGCGTTTGCTGCAACCCCGATGCGACCTCGCTGAGCACGGTGCCAGTCTACGAGAATTTTGATATCCAATGATGTATTAGCTTGTTTTGCAGCGTATAAAGCATGAAGTACGTCTTTACCTGCATCGTCTTTCTCTAAATACAAAGCCGTTATGTAGATAGTATTTTGAGCCTGAGAAATTTGTTTAAGCAGTTCATCACGAAAATCTTCTGTCTTATATAGCGTTTTTACATCAGCAATTTCTTGAGAGAGTTTTGGTAAACTTAACAAATATTGTTGATGTTTTGCTTGTTTTAATTTTGACAACATCACAGTGTAAATTTTCTCTTATTAGTCTAATAGCAACTCGCTTTGCGCACATTTTTAAGCGAATGATCTATGGATGATAGCATATTTAGCTAAACCATTTAGTATAAATTGACGACTTGTTTAATTACTATACAAGTTAAGCCGTGTCCTTAGATATTTCTATAAGTGAAGTGTCAGATTAACGACTCCATCTTCAAATTGAACGTCAATCTCAAAACCAAGTTTTTTAGCTAGGCTTATCATATTGCGGTTTTCAGGCATAGTTATGGCTGTTAGCTTTTTAATGCCGTGGCTTCGCGTATAGTTAAGTAACTTTTGCATAAGTTGATAACCGAGCGTTTGCCCTTTCATATCAGAGCGAACCAGTACTGCAAATTCAGCCTCTTGGTTATCAGGATCAGCCATTGCTCGCGTGACGCCAATAATTTCAGGCGTAGTATTGGGGTTTTTTACCGCAACGAAAGCCATTTCACGGTCATAATCAATCTGTGTCATATTGGCGAGGTCGTCATGGGTAAATTCGCTGATCTCGCTAAAGTAGCGATAATAAAGATCCTCTTTAGTCACTTGCTCTATAAAGGATTTTAGCAAAGGTTCATCTTCAGGGAGGATCGGTCGTAGTAAGCAGGTAAGATCTTCTTTTAAATGAATTGTTTCTTCTAGCTCACTAGGATAAGGGCGAATTGCCAGCCTTGATGTTGTCGCATCATCTGTTGGGCTTAATGCCATGGAGACATCAAGTAAAGTAAATTCATCCCCTGAGGCGAGCAATGGATGAATATCTAACCTTGTAATATTTGGGCAATCAATAATTAAATTTGAAACTCGTACTAATAAAGCAGATAACCCTATGATGTTTAATGGTTCTAAAGCACTTCGGGATTTTATTTTATAACCTTTAATAGCATTAATAACTAGGTAGCGAGCTAAAGCCATATTTAGCGGAGGAAGAGCTACAGCAGCTTGGCTCTCTTGTTGCCACTCAATACCACCTTCTCCTAACATGATAAGAGGGCCAAAGACAGGGTCTAGTTCAACAGCGATCCTGAGCTCTTGAGCACCTGCTCGATTAGCCATACTTTGTACTAGTAGCCCTTCAATTCGTGCATTAGGGAAATTTGTTGAAACACGTTCCATAATCGCTTTAGCTGCATCTTCTACCTCTTTAGCATTGCGTAAATAGAGCATGACCCCTTGTACTTCTGACTTGTGTACAATATCGGGAGAACGTAGTTTTAAAGCAACGGGGTAACCAATTTTCTCTGCGATTTCAATGGCTTCATTGCTCGAATGTGCAATCCAGGTGGGTAAGCTATTTAACCCGTAGGCTTTTAAAATTGGCTGAACTTCATGAGTATCCAAGTGTAGCTTATTATTTTCCAATGCTTGCTGAATATATTCATGAGCCTGTTGCGTATTAGCGGTGATACCTACTGGGAGGGCTGGCGTTTCTTTTAATTGTTTTTGGTTACGGCGATATTCCACCATATGCATATACGCCGTGATTGCCCCTTCTGGAGTGCGGTAGGTAGGGATCCCAGCTTCACTAAATAGGCGACGAGATTCTTGAGAGGAATATTCTCCACACCAGTTGGTTAAAATGGTTAGCCACTTTCCGCGTGGGTGTTGCTTAATAGTTTTAATAATTTTTTCTGCCATGGTTTTACTTTCAGTTATCGCACTGGGAGTGTGGATAAGTAACAAAGCGTCATGGTCATGGCTATCGAGCATTTTGTTCAGTACATTGATATAGCGCTCAACGGTGGAATCATCTCCTAAGTCAATCGGATTTTGTGTCGATAAATCAAGAGGTAATAGTGAACTTAATTCATTTTCTGTTTCAACACTTAACGTTGCAAGTTTACCATTACGTAAGAGAAGTTCGTCTAATGCCATCGCGGCTGGGGCAGAACCATTACTCATGATTGAAAGACGCTCACCGCGTAATGGAGTCATATAGCTTAATGTCTCAACCGCAGAAAACATTTCGTGAGTATCTTGCACGCGAAGAAGACCTGCACGCTGGATAGCAGCATCGTAAGCGGCATCTAGGCTAGGTTTATCGCCCAGTAGTTTTTGTGCTTTGCGGGTTCGACCACTTTTTATCACTAATATAGGTTTATTGCGTGAGGCACTGCGAGATGATGATAAGAAACGTCGTGCATCACTAATGCTCTCAAGGTACAACAAAATAGCGCTGGTTTTGCTGTCACGCGCTAAGTAATCGAGTAAATCGTCAATATCTATATCGATGCTATCACCAAGGGCAATAAAATAAGAAAAACCGATGTCTCGGTGCCTTGCCCAATCCAGAACGGTATTCGATACAGCAGCAGATTGAGAGATAAAAGCGAGTTTTCCTTTTAAGATTGGTATTGGAGAAAAACTTGCATTCAAACCTTGCCATGGGGCGAGAAAACCTAGGCTATTCGGGCCTAATAGGCGAATTTGATATTGCTGGGCGACTTTTTTTAATTCATTAAACTGAATGGAAGGGGATGATAAAATAATAACCACTTTACAGCCAGCTTCCCCTAATTGCTGTAAACAGGAGATATTACGTGAGTAATGGGTACAGATAACGGCAAGATCAGGTTTGAGCGGTAATTTATCTATAGAAGGATAAGCAAGTACGCCGAGGACAGAGTTTCGGTTTGGATTAACAGGTAAAATAGGACCTTTAAAACCGCTGGTAAGTAGGTTTTTCATCATCACCGAACCTGCACGGCTCGGGTTTTCAGATGCTCCCACGACAACGATAGACTTTGGCCGGAATAAAGATTCTAACTGACTGACTAAACCCATGGTTGATAACCCTTTGCTTTGCTGAACGAGATAAGCGTTCAATAGATAAAAAGTGGCTGAGTGATACTTATGAATACTATGCCTTATCTTTGAGATTGCGCTAGTTTATCTGGTGAGTTTAATTAATTTATACAAGCACGTTCACGTTTTATCAGCACGACGATCTAAAAGTTGTCATTTAATGGTACTGGGCTCGAAAAGAAAGAGAAAAACAGTACCAATAAATAGTTAGAGGTGGGATTCGGTAAGTAGCTTCTGTGCAATAGGGTGATGCGGTTTCCCTTCAAGGTATTTTTGACGGAAAAGATTGAAGTGGCTAAAGAGTTGTTGTGAAGCGTCTAAATCTCCCGCTAATTCTAAAACGGTAGCTGCAACTTCGGCGGTACAATGTTGTTCTTCCCTTGATGGCGTACGGAGTAAGTAGTCAGTTCTTGCTTTGGTATTAATTGAAAGCATTGGAATATCATTAAGATAAGGGCTTTTTCGAAACATTTTGCGTGCTTCAGGCCAAGTCCCATCGAGTAAAATAAATAAAGCGGGTTTATCCGACAAAGTCGGTTCATTGACCACGATGCGTTCATTTTGAGCGTAGCTTTCTGGAAAAATAAGGTAGGGCTGCCTTGTGGTGTCTTGCAGTGCCGCCAATAGCTGCGCATCAGGCTCTGTTCTTGACCATTGAAAGGCCAAAGTGTCGGGCAAAATATCCGCAATCAACTTTCCTGTATTACTTGGCTTAAATACCTCACCATCAAACATAATCAAGCAAAATTGGCTTTTTGCTTGTGATGATATGGTGTCTTGGCATAGGCATTGTGGGTTAGGTAACAAACAATATTGGCAACGTTTTACTCGGCAGCCTCGTGCCCTAAACGGTTTAGTCGATAATGCGAGGCGCTGTTGACGCAGGTGATAAACGGCATTCGAAGTCATGTTGAATTATATTTTTTAGGCCTAAAATTAAGGCGCATATTGTACGCAAAACGATTTCTATACGATAGAAGTATATTCAATAACTTTTAGATGAGATAATAGTGCGAATCGGTAGCGTAGCCATGCAACATCATGTAATCTTCGCGCCATAGCTTAGTGTAGGGGATAGTGATGAACGACTCGAATGATTTTAGTGGTAAAAACGGCAAAGTAAAAGTGATGTATGTCCGCAGTGAAGAGCAGGACAACAATAAAGGTAATGATAAACGCCGAGGCGGTGGCCGTGATGATAGGCGCGGTAATGACAAGCGTGGTGGTGATAGACGAGATGGTGCCCGTCAAGATCGTGGTGGTCGCTCAAGCCGCCCTGAAGGTGGGCGTGAAGGTCGTCGCTCTGATAACCGTAATGAAGCACCTCGCGAGCGTTCACCATGGCGCACTGTTTCTAAGCCAGATAGCGAAGAATTAACGAATGACCATGGCGGAATTGTTGGTAAGAGCCAAATTGACCCTGAACAATTGCGTAAGCAGCGCCAAGAAGAAACTCGTATCTATGGTGAGAATGCCTGCCAAGCCATGTTTAAAAACCGCCCTGATGCGATTGTTCGCGCATGGTTCTTGCAATCTGTCACACCGCGTTTTCGTGATGCGTTAAAATGGATGGCGGCAAATCGCAAAGCTTACCACGTTGTTGATGACGAAGAGTTATCGAAAGCATCGGGAACAGAACATCATGGTGGTGTCTGTTTTATCATTAAAAAACGCGGTGGAATGAGTGCTGATGCTTACTTGCAGCAAGCGGCAGGTAATGACTGCGTATTAGCACTGGAAGATGTGGGAAATCCACATAATCTGGGCGGAATTATGCGTAGCTGTGCGCATTTCGGTATCAAAGGTGTGATTTTGCAGGATGCGGGCATGCTGGAGTCTGGGGCGGCAATTCGTACTGCAGAAGGTGGTGCTGAACACATTAAAGCGATTGATGCAGATGGATTAACAGATACTTTGGATAAATTCCGCAAAGCGGGTTATACCATTGTGACGACTTCTAGCCATAAAGGTAGTCAAGATCTCGCAAAAGCGAAGTTACCGGCCAAAATGGTCTTAGTTTTAGGCCAAGAGAGTGATGGTTTAAGTGATAGTACGTGGGATCAAGGCGATATGAGTCTCTATATCGGTGGAACAGGTAAAGTGGAAAGCTTGAATGTCTCTGTTGCAACAGGAATTATGTTAGCCCAGTGGTGGCAACAAAACCAAGTTAAATAACCACCTACGTTTTATCAGAAAAATAAGACCATACATAAAAGGATGTATTCCCGCTATGTATGGCTTTTTTATATCTATCACCAAGTTATTCACTGGGTTGGGCTAATTAATGAGCACCACCACCGTCTTTTGAACCTGCCCCAAATGGTGGCTTAGCGAACCAGACAATGACCATCAGTAGGATAAAAATCCCAGCTGAGAGCCAGAATATCTCATTTGCTGACATAATCAGTCCTTGGTCAGTAATCGTTTTAGCAAGATAGGCCGCACTTTGCTGCTCATTCATGCCTATTTTCGCCAGTTCACTGTACATCTGTTGGGCATTTGGGTTATATGGGTTAACAAATTCAGCGAGGTTTTCATGATGCATTGACTCTCTTTGGGTCCACATTGTTGTGGTGATAGATGTCCCAATGGCTCCAGCTAGGGTACGAGTAAAGTTAGATAAACTCGATGCAGAGGCCATTTTTTCTGGCGGCAGGCCAGATAATGTAATGGTTGTCAAAGGCATAAAGAAACAAGCGATGGCTAAACCTTGCACAAATTGCGGCCAAGCAGCTTCGGCAAAACTCATCCCAGGTTCGAAAGTATAAGCACGCCAATAGTAGCAAACAGCATAGATAATAAAGCTGAATGTAACTAAATAACGCATATCAATTCGGTTACCAAAACGCCCTATAATTGGCGTAATCAATAGCGGTAATAATCCTACAGGTGCAGAGGCTAACCCAGCCCATGTTGCGGTATAGCCATAAACTTCTTGTAGCAATTGGGGCAGTAGTACAATCGTTCCAAAATAGAGCATGTAAGCAAGGCTTAAGGACAAACAGCCAATCGTAAAATTGCGTTCTTTAAATAGGGATAAGTCGATGACGGGATGGTCATCGGTGAGTTCCCATACAATTAAAAAGGCAATAGCGACAACAGCAATAACGGTCAGGACGATAATTTCAGTCGAGTTAAACCAATCCAGCTCTTTGCCTTGGTCAAGCATAATCTGTAAAGCACCAATACCAACAACCAATAGCACTAAACCAATAGTATCAATGCGCTGAATAGATATTTTAGTTTCACGGCCTTTTAAGGTGCGCATGATGGCAAAAATGATCGCAATACTAAATGGTACATTGATAAAAAATATCCAGCCCCAATGGTAGTTATCACTAATATAACCACCAAGAATCGGTCCGCAAATCGGAGCAATAACGATAGTCATTGACCAAAGGGCGAGGGCCATATTGCGTTTGGCTGGAGGATAATTGTTAAGCAGTAGGCTTTGAGATAAAGGAATGAGTGGTCCTGCGACTAAACCTTGTAAAACTCGGAATAAGATTAGCATCTCTAAGCTGCCAGAAATACCGCACAGCCATGAAGTTAAAGCGAATAAGCCTGTAGACCATAAAAATAGCCTGACTTCACCTATCCTACGGGCTAACCAACCAGTGATGGGGATGGAGATCGCATTGGCAACGCCGAAAGAGGTTATTACCCAAGTTCCTTGCGAGTTGGATGCCCCCAAATTTCCCGCAATGGTTGGAATAGCTACGTTAGCAATGGTGGAATCAAGAACTTGCATAAATGTTGCCAATGAAAGGGCTATTGTCATCCATGCGAGTTTTGATCCCGTTAAAGGTGCTGTCGTCACGATTGCACCCCCACTATTTATTTCCTAGGTTATTATTAATTATCTCAGTAACTATTTTGTCCGCAGGAGACATATCTACAGCTAATGCAGCAGTATGGTAAGCAGGGGTATCACGCATCCCTTTAGAAAGCACTTTGCCATTTTTATCTAATGTATCAACCGTAACTTCGGTGGATAAACCGATACGTAATGGATATTCTTCAAGTTGGTTTTCATCTAAGGCTATACGTACGGGTAGGCGTTGGACTACTTTGATCCAGTTACCACTGGCATTTTGTGCAGGTAATAAAGAGAACGCGCTACCTGTTCCCATATCAAGTCCCACAACAGTACCGTTAAATACGATATCTTTACCGTAAAAATCAGTAATGACCTTCGTAGGTTGGCCGATACGCATATCCGCAAGTTGTGTTTCTTTAAAGTTCGCATCAATCCACATACCATTGGAAGGAACGATGGCCATTAATGGGGTTGAAGGGGTGATTTGTGAACCCACTTGTACACTGCGGCGTGAAACATAGCCATCAACAGGGCTGACGATTTTCGTCCGTTGCAAGGTGAGCCAAGCGTTTCGAACTTGTGTTGCTGCTTGCTCTACTGCGGGTTGTTTTTCAATTGAGCTATTTAACACTATGGCTTGATTAGCATTATATTGTTCTATTGCCATGTCTAATGCCGCTTTAGCACTGACGACAGCTTCTCTTGCGTGTTGTAGTTCTTCTTTACCAATGACATGGCTACTACCTAAAACTTCTCGACGTTTTAAATCATTTTGCAACCGGTTTAATTCAGAACGTTTGACCTCAATATTGGCTTGTAGCTGGCGGCTATTAACCATGTGCTGGCGGGTTTGACGCACACTGTTGGCTAATTCTGTTTTTGCTTTATCGAGAGCTAATTCAGCATCACGTGGGTCCAGTTCAACCAAAACAGTTCCACTTGTCACGAAATCTGTGTTGTCCACATTGACAGTCATCACGCTGCCGGAAACTTGGGATTGTATTTGTACTTGGTTTCCCGCGACATAAGCATTATCCGTTGATTCATAGTGACGAAGAACGAGATACCAGTAGGCCCCCCAGCCAACGCCTATAATAATAAATAATAGAGTCAACAAGATAAGCGCACTTTTACGTTGCCTTTTTTTATTTCGTTGGGGAGTTTGCGTTTGTTGCATTTCCTCAGGGGAACTCATACTCGTATTTCTCCACTTCTCTGGATAAGGATCACGGTTGTTTCCAGTAGTTAGGTAATAACCACTGGAAACTGAGACTACAAATGATTTTGCTGTTTGATGGGATATCGTAAAGCATAAGGGTGAAAGGATAATGAAATATTATGGGCTGAAAAGTTTTTTTTCACCTTTGAGCTTAAGAATGGCTCAAATACATTAACCTTACAAATGTTATGGTCAATCTTTTATAGTATCCAGTTTTGTCAGTAATTTACGCATCAGCGTGTTAAGCTGTTGTTTCTCATCAGCATCTAAAACAGACCAAATATCAATTAATGCGCTGTGTTGAGGTGGTAATAGGCCATTTAAAAATTCCGTCCCTTTTTCTGTGAGGTGTAGATGAAGGCAACGTCTATCGTTGTGACTTTCTTTGCGCTCAATCCAACCATTTTTTTCCAGTTCATCTGCAATTCGTGTTGCATTGGTTCGTGAGGAACCAAGAGCCGCACTGAGTTCAGATGGCTGAATACTGCGGGAGTCTTTTGTATCAAGGATCATAAGTGCCATAAACAGGGTTTCATTAATACCTTGAGACCTTAACATATTATTTCGTGTTTCAAGTAACTTCCCATGAACATGCATGCATAGGCGTGTCAGTAGGATTTCTTGATACGGAATAGGACTTTCATGTGAATCTTGTTGTTCTACACGAGCATTGAGTAGCTCTTCAGTTGGTGTAAATGAACTTTCCATTATTGGGATACCTTATTAGTTTCAGTTGGTAAGATTACAACTGTCATCAACCACCTAAATGGTATATTAAAAGATAGAATTAGCAATTATACTTAATTAATATCGCCGATTTTATTTTGATAATGATACATGATTCATAAATTTTATGAATGTAATTTACCTATTTTTGTATAGCAGGCTGACCTTTTTACACTGATAGTGTCATTTTTGGTTATAAAACAACCAAGCCAATGCTTAATTAAAGGCTAATTTCAATCATACAAAACAATATATAATCACACGACATTAACTCAATACCATTTTTTTTGTTACCCAATAATTACAACTTAGATAGATATTTTTAATGGATAGGTGTAATTACTTATTTTTGTATAATTTAAACATTATCTGATATAGCAATAATTTGATTTATTAACAGTTATACTACCTTTTCATAGAGTCATTGTATTTGTTTAACTGTGTCATTCCCTAATATTTACTTTGTTTACTATTACAGTTGATAATTATTGGCCTTATGATGAACTGTTTATTTATTCAATATTCAACAGATTTGATGGGTAAAATTGAGTCACATAAGTTTAATGTATTATGAGATTTTATATGTTTATGTGATCTCGAAAATTTTCATCATAAAATGTATTGATACAGATATCAGTTATGTTTAGTCATCAGTTGTGGTGATGATGGGATCATAGCGAATACCGATAGCCCAAATAATTAAACTTAGAGTGGTTAAGATTGCACCTGCAATCGCAACTCCCTCCCAACCCGCGTGTTCATAGGCATAGCCTGAAAGTAGAGATCCTAGTGCGCCCCCAATGAAATAGCTGGTCATATAGCCTGCCGTTAGGCGGTTACGAGCTTCAGGTAATATTCGATATAACGTACTCTGACTGGTGACATGGACGGCTTGTACTGCAAGGTCTAGCACCAAAATACCAATGATAAATGCGACCAGGGAATATTTCGCTAAACCGATGGGTATCCAGGATAATAGTAATAACACCAACCCAATAGTTGTAATGAGCTTTCCTTTGCCTTTATCGACAAGATGCCCTGCTTGGGAGGCCATAATGGCACCTGCGGCACCGACTAAGCCAAATAAACCTATAGTCCCTTCGGAATAACTGAATGGCGGACTGGCTAATAAGAAAGCCATTGCGGTCCACAGTAAACCAAAATTGGCAAATGATAATGCACCGAGAGAAGCGCGTACCGCAAGCACTGGAGTGCCGAAAAATAACCGGCCAATAGAACCAATGAGCTGGAAGTAGTTTAAGTTAGCTTTTTGATGGTAACGGGGGAGTTTAATGGCTAGAACAATCATTAACAGCATCAATAATGCAAAGGCCACCCAATAGATCGCTCGCCAGCCACCGACCATAGCAACAGCACCTGAAACCGTTCTTGCAAGTAAAATGCCCAGCAATAACCCACTCATAATCATTCCTACCGCTTTACCGCGTTTATGAGGCTTAGCAATAGATGCTGCTAGTGGGATCAGGACTTGTGCAACAACTGAAAATAGTCCAGTAAGGGCGGTACCTAAAAGGATTTGCCAAATATTATTTGAAAGCGCTGTAATTAATAGCCCTAATGTCGAAAGAAAGGTCATCGTTAAAATTAAACGCTTGCGTTCAAACAAATCTCCCAACGGGACTAAAAAAAGTAAACCTGCCGCATAGCCCAGTTGGGCCGCGGTGACAATAAACCCAGCCATATTAGTGGTTAAATTAAACTGCCCCGCAATGGTGTCTAAAAGCGGTTGAGCATAGTAATTACTGGCAACGACAAGACCTGTGGCAATGGCCATTAAAATAGTGAGGCCCGTTGTTAGCTCTGCAGTTTGGGTCTGTTTCATGAGGATTACCTATTATTAGCTAGGCGTCTACTATAAACAAAATTTATTACCTTGGTTTATTTCTTTTTGTCATTGATGTAAAAAAGCCACCGGCTAGGGTGGCTAAGGTGACTTAATCGAGCTGTTTATACTTACTTAGCGGCTTCTTGTGCTTCTTTTACCCAGCCATCAAAAGTGGATTGATGGGCTTTGATCCAAGCATTTGTGTGGCGCTGAATATCCGATTGAGATGCTTCACCATTATGCATTCTTAAGTTTTGCGCATTAATATCGGCAATAGGTAGTTTCATTACTTCAAATAATTTTGCTGCAGCAGGATTATCTGCAGCCCATTTTTTATTGGCGACAATATGCATGGTATTTGGTGGGAAACCATAGTTTTTTCCGTTAGGTAATGTGGTGTCTGTTTTTTCACCGTTTGGCATTGATGAGAATGGCACTTCTAACCAAACTACATCACGGCCCGGCTTGAGGACATCACTTATCCAATAAGGCGTCCACGTATAATATAAAATAGGCTTACCTTCTTTATATCGGGTAATGGTATCTGCCATCATTGCCGCGTAGTTCCCTTGGTTATGGTCAACCGTTTTTTCTAAGTCATAGGCTTTTAAATGGTTATTGATGGCTGCTTCACAGCCCCAACCGGGGTTACATCCCGTTAAATCAGCTTTACCATTACCATTTGAATCAAAGAGTTTGGCAATTTTAGGGTCTTTGAGTTGTTCAACATTGGTAATCTTGTATTTTTCAGCGGTTTTTTTGTCGATGAGGTAGCCTTGAGCCGCATTGACAACATAATTACCTTGACGATAGAACACATTATCACCACCAGCGGCGTCATATTGCGCATTATGTAAAGGAACCCAGCTGGTGGCTAAGTAAGTCGCATCACCGTTCGCAATTGATGCGTAAGCGACATTATAGTCGACTTCTTTGATCGGTTGGACATCATAGCCGAGCTCTTCAAGGGCTTTCGCAACAATCAGTGTTTGGAATGTCTCCTCACTGATCGTACTTTGCACAGGGTTAATTTTTACCCCTTTACCTGGCAGGTCGTTAGCACCTGCAAATGGGACGGTAAACATGGCTGTTAGTGCAGATGCAAGAATGATTTTATGTTTCATTATATTGTTCCCTCTGTTTTTTCGCAGCGAGCTTGGCTTTAAAGTTAAGAGCCAAGTTAGGTGCCACGTGAGTGGCACTTAGGTGAATGGAGGATGTTCTGATTAATGGTTTTTTTTACAAAATGGGCGCATGACTAGCCCAATAGGGCCTTTTTGATACCAACGACATGATGTTTTGCCGCGAGTATCTTGCCCTAAAGATTGGGTAAAACGGTCTAAGATGATAGCCAGAATAACAATACCGACCCCTCCGACAGACGCGAGACCCATATCAAGGCGACCAATACCCCGTAAGACCATCTGGCCTAAGCCTCCGACGGCAATCATTGAGGCGATAACGACCATCGACAGCGCTAACATCAAGGTTTGGTTCACCCCGGCCATAATGGTTGGCATTGCTAATGGCAATTGCACTTTAAACAGCATTTGGCGAGGACTTGCACCGAATGATTCAGCGGCTTCAATTAAGTCAGCTGGGACTTGTTTGATCCCTAAAATGGTCAAACGAATGATTGGCGGTAAAGCAAATATAATGGTGACCACGACACCGGGTACATTACCGATACCAAATAACATAACAATCGGGACTAAATAGACGAATGCAGGTGTAGTTTGCATCGCATCAAGTAATGGGCGAATAATCTTAGCGGCTCTATCACTACGTGCCAACCAAATACCCAGTGGTAGTCCTATCACAATACAAAACAGTAAAGATGTGAGCACTAGAGATAGTGTCACCATCGCTTCTGACCAAGCACCAATCGCCCCGATGGCTATCATCGAAATAAATGTGGCCACACCCATTGCGCGTCCGGCTAATTGCCAAGTGAGTAATGCGAAAATAATAATGGCAACAGGAGCTGGTAGTGATGTAAGAAATTGTTCAAACCCGCTCAGAATGAAATCAATGGGGGCGCGTATTCCTTGGAATACAGGACGAAAGTTGAGAACAACCCAATCGATAGCATGCGTAACCCATGAATCAAGGGGGATCAGTGTGTGTTGGAAGGGGTCCATAATATTAAACTGATCGGGCACGATGCTATCAGTCGGTGCGGCATCAAGCCAATCACTCGAACTGGTATCAGCAGGTGTTGTTGTGTCTGATGCATTGCCCCAAGGATCATCTGCAGAGGTATTTGTCTCGCTAGAGCTTGTCGCTGCCCATGGGTCATCAGCTGGTGTATTTTCAGTACCTTGTGTTGGTGTCTCAGTGACTTCAGTATCAGCCCATGGATCTTGCTGGTTCGTCGTTGTTTCTTGATTTTGCTTACTCATTTGGTGTCTCCTTATCCAGCGCTTGTAACAGCATTCCTTTTGAAATCACGCCTAAATACCGGTTTTTTTCGTTAATAACCGGAACGGCGCAAGGGGCTTGTGCTACTGTAGAAATAACTTCATTTAAGGATGTATCACCTTGAATTGGTTCGATATCAGTTAAAATTGCGGCTTCTATACCTGCTTTTTCGTGAAGCGCTTTTTCTAAGGATTCAACAGAAACTACTCCGGCAAAGGTATGTCCTCGGGAAATTAAATAACCGTGATAGCGATCTTCATCATTAAGGACTTTTAGCGCGGAACGGGGACCAAAACCCGGTGCGATGTGTAATAGGGCATTTGGCCGCCTACGCGCGATGTCCTTAGCGCTGAATACTTGGCTGATATCCACACCGCGGAAAAAGGTCTTAACATAATCATTCGCTGGATTATTGAGAATTTCATCAGGCGTACCAACTTGAACGACAACGCCTCCTTGCATAATGGCAATGCGGTCACCAATTCTCATGGCTTCATCAAGATCATGAGAAATAAAGACAATAGTGCGTTGTTTATCTCCTTGTAAGGAGAGCAGTTCATCTTGCATTTCAGTACGAATTAATGGGTCAAGGGCTGAGAACGCTTCGTCCATTAACAGAATATCAGGGTCATTGGCTAGTGCTCTGGCTAACCCGATACGCTGACGCATCCCACCCGAGAGCTCATCTGGGTATGAATTCGCCCATTTTTCAAGATTAACTTGCTCAAGTGCATTCATGGCTTTCTTATGGCGCTCTTCTTTTGGAATACCAGAAAGTTCCATACCAAAAGCGGTGTTATCAATGACGTTCATATGTGGCATCAATGCAAAGGATTGAAACACCATACTAATTTTTGTTCGCCTAACTTCGCGCAATGCTTTGTCAGAGATATTGGAAATATCCTCTCCATCTATCATGACTTGCCCGCTAGTAGGTTCTATCAGGCGATTGAGGAGGCGCACCAAGGTAGATTTTCCTGAGCCAGAAAGTCCCATGACAACAAAGATTTCGCCTTCTTCAATCGTCAGATTAACATCTTGAACACCTACGGTTAGGCCTGTTTTTTCAAAGATATCATCTTTATTCATACCTGATTCTAATAGCTTAAATGCTTGATCAGGATTGTCCCCAAATATTTTATATAAGTTTTTAACTTGTAATTTTATTGCCATATATTATTTACCCAATTTTCAATCAATAAGGAAAATGAATTACCTGTATTGAGAGTGATGAATTCTATAGTGATAGTTAACACTATGTTTCCTAACTATGATTATCCTTTGAAAATTATGTTTCCTAACTATGATTATCCTTTGAAAATTATTAGGGCATAGATTCCTGTATTTAGTTTAATTGATTAGCTAATTATGGATTAAATTCAAATTCCTCCGTTTGAGTTATTAGTAAAATTTGCAAGCAATAAACCCTAGCATAATAAAATCAGCTGGCAACCCTAGGTTAAGTATAATTAATCAAAAAAGTTAGAGGTGAAAAATGATTTTATTAATATAAATAAAAGTGTCATTGAGCTATAGGATGATAATTTTTATGATTTCCATATCAAAGTTAACTTACTGGTGAGGTTGAATTTATTCAAAAATAATACACTTTGCTTTTATTAATATGGGGACTACTGATTTTATTTAATTTTTAGGTGGATAGATGTTGAACTGATGGATGAAAAAATTGAATTTAATAGCTTATTGATTAATAAAATTAATGAAAAATGAAGTGAAACTTGATTGAATTGAAATTAATGGCCAGATTAACTCATTAAAAATGAGTAATTAAACAGATATACATATAAAAAACGAATAAATCAGTCTATTTTTTGAACCGAAAAATACCATGATGAATAAAATCATTATAATTCATCATGGTATGTTTTTTGTTGTGAATGATGTTTATCAATAAGCTAAATTAAAGCTTTGGTTAAAAGTCCCAGTCATCATCTTCGGTACTGACTGCTTTACCAATAATATAAGATGAACCAGAGCCCGAAAAGAAATCATGATTTTCATTTGCATCAGGAGATAAAGCAGATAATATCGCAGCACTGACATCGGTGACCGTATCAGGAAATAAGGCTTCATAACCTAAATTCATTAATGCTTTATTCGCATTATAATGAAGGAATTTTTTGACATCTTCTGACCAACCAACTGTGTCATAAAGCTCTTGTGTATATTTTACTTCATTTTCATATAAATCGAATAATAATGAAAAAGAAAAATCCTTAATTTCTTTCTGAGTATTCTCATCATATTGTGCTAATGATTTTTGAAATTTATAGCCAATATAATAGCCATGTATGGCTTCATCACGAATAATTAAGCGTATAAGATCTGCGGTATTGGTTAATTTGCCTCTACTTGACCAATACATTGGTAAATAAAAACCTGAATAAAATAGAAATGATTCTAAAAAGACACTTGCTATTTTTTTCTTTAAAGGATGTGAATCACAATAATAAGATAGGATGATCTTAGCTTTATTTTGTAATGCATTGTTTTCTTCACTCCAGCGGTATGCATCATCGACATCAACCGTTGAGCAGAGTGTTGAAAATATTGAACTATAAGAGCGGGCATGTACTGCTTCCATAAAGCTAATATTCGACAAAACCGCTTCTTCATGGGGGGTTTGAGCATCTGGCATTAAGCAAGGTGCACCGACCGTATTTTGAATCGTATCTAGCAGGGTAAGACCAGTAAATACACGTATCGTCAACTGTTTTTCTGCAGCAGTTAGGGTATTCCAAGACGGAATATCATTAGATAATGGCACTTTTTCTGGAAGCCAAAAATTGCTTGTTAATCGGTTCCATACTTCTAAGTCTTTATCATCCTGAATACGGTTCCAGTTAATGGCTTTTACTGGTGTGTTAGATGCGCTGGTGGTCATAATATTTTCCTATTACAAAGTGCAAGATACGCAGCCTTCGACTTCAGTTCCTTCGAGGGCAGTTTGGCGTAATCGGATGTAATACAATGTCTTGATTCCTTTTCGCCAGGCATATATTTGCGCTCGGTTAATATCTCGTGTGGTGGCATCATCTTTAAAAAATAGAGTCAAAGATAAACCTTGGTCAACGTGCTGAGTTGCCATGGCATAAGTATCAATAATTTTTTCAGGGCCGATTTGGTAAGCATCTTGGTAATATTCTAAGTTTTCATTCGTCATGAAAGGAGCAGGGTAGTAGACACGACCAATTTTACCTTCTTTACGAATTTCAATTCGTGAAACAATCGGGTGAATGCTTGATGTTGAATTATTGATATAAGAAATGGACCCAGTAGGAGGTATTGCTTGCAAGTTTTGGTTATAAATCCCATAGGTAATGACAGACTGCTTTAAAGCTTGCCAATCTTCACGAGTTGGAATTTCGATACCCGAACGTCGGAATAATTCCTGAACGGTTTGTGTTTTTGGTAGCCAAATATTGTTGATATATTTATCAAAATAATCACCAGAGGCATAGGTTGAATGTTCAAAACCAACAAATGCAGTTTTTCTTTCGATGGCTAATTGGTTTGAAGTTTTTAATGCGTAATAGGTGACCGCATAAAAATAGATATTGGTGAAATCGAGCGCTTCTTCTGAGCCGTAATAAATATGCTCCCTTGCCAAGTAGCCATGTAAATTCATTTGACCTAACCCAATCGCATGCGATTGTCGGTTACCTTCAGCAATGGAAGGGACAGAGCGAATATCGCTCATATCGGAAACTGCGCTCAATGCTCTAACAGCTGCAGCTATTGATTGGGCGAAATCCGGTGAATCCATTGTTTTAGCAATATTCATGGAGCCTAAATTACAGCTAATATCTTTACCAATTTGTTGATAGCTCAAATCGTCTTCATAAACGCTAGGGCGATTAACTTGCAGTATTTCTGAGCAAAGATTGCTCATATTTATGCGCCCTGCGATAGGGTTAGCTCGGTTGGCAGTATCTTCAAATAAAATATACGGATATCCAGATTCAAACTGGATCTCAGCTAAAGTTTGGAAAAATTCCCGAGCATTAATTTTGTATTTTTTTATCGCTTTGTTATTGACCATCTCATGGTATTTGTCTGTAACGCTAATTTCAGACATAGGAACCCCATAGATGCGCTCAATATCATAAGGAGAGAACAAATACATGTCCTGGTTATCTTTCGCTAGCTGGAAAGTAATATCGGGGATAACGACCCCTAAAGAAAGTGTTTTAATCCGTATTTTTTCATCTGCATTTTCACGCTTAGTATCAAGAAAACGCATAATATCAGGGTGATGAGCATGCAAATAGACGGCACCGGCGCCTTGCCTTGCACCTAATTGGTTGGCATAAGAAAATGCATCTTCTAACATTTTCATGACAGGAACAACACCAGAAGACTGGTTTTCAATCAGTTTTATTGGGGCGCCTTGTTCCCGCAAATTGGTCATTAGAAAGGCGACTCCGCCACCTCGTTTGGATAGCTGCAAAGCCGAATTCACAGAGCGGCCAATAGATTCCATGTTGTCTTCGATTCTTAAAAGAAAACAAGAGATTAGCTCACCGCGTTGTTTTTTACCGCAGTTAAGGAAGGTGGGAGTTGCAGGTTGGAAACGACCTGTAATAATTTCATCGACATACAATTTAGCAAGAGATTCACTCCCTTGCGCAAGCGTTAAAGCAACCATACAAACGCGATCTTCATAGCGTTCGAGATAGCGTTTGCCATCAAAAGTTTTCAGCGTATAGCTCGTGTAATATTTAAAGGCACCGAGAAACGTTTGAAAACGGAATTTATGAGCGTATGCCTGTTTAAATAGTGCTTTGATAAATTCAAAGTCATATTGTTCTAATACACTGTTTTCGTAATAATTTTCTTGTACTAAAAAGTCTAATTTTTCTTTTAAATCATGGAAAAATACGGTGTTTTGGTTCACATGCTGTCGAAAATAGTGGTGAGCCGCTTCTTTGTCTTTATCAAATTGAATACGGCCTTCATTATCATATAAATTCAACATCGCATTGAGCGCATGATAATCCACATCTGATATATTTTGCATTTTATCCATTTGGAATAACTCTAGTTGTTTGTACGTTGCCAAAACGTTTTTAGGCCTTGTTGAACGGACTGAACATCTTTATCAGTACCAAGAAGTTCAAAACGATATAGGTAGGGGACATGGCATTTTTGCGCAATGATATTTCCAGCTATCGCATAGGCATCACCAAAATTGGTATTACCCGCAGCAATAACACCGCGGATAAGTGTGCGGTTGACTTCAATATTAAGAAATTGGATCACCTCTTTTGGGACAGCACCTTTGCTACCACCACCACCGTAGGTCGGCAGCAATAAAACATAAGGTTTTGTCGCAATTAGACTATTTTCGTGGCTTCCAATAGGCAACCGCGTTGCTGGGACACCTAGCTTTTCAATAAAGCGATGGCAATTTCCTGAGCGACTTGAAAAATAGATGAGTGATTCCGTTTTCATAACACCACCTAAGCGGCTAATAAGCTAATCATGTCTGGTCGAAAACCTGCCCAATGTTTGTCTCCCGCAATAACAACAGGAACTTGCTGGTAGCCTAATTTTCTGACTAATTCAAGAGCTTGGCTGTCTTCAGTAAGGTCAATGATTTGGTAGGAAATAGATTTGCGATCTAAGGCTTGATAAGTTGCATTACACTGAACGCAGTTAGGTTTACTATAAATGGTAATCTCAGCCATGTTATTTACCTTTTGAATGTTTAATAGCAGTAAAAATAAGGTGCGTGACATATAAATACTATATATAGATTTTTAACTTATCAACCACACAATATGTAGTGAATAGAAAATATTGAATGATAATTATTCTAATTATTAGCTAGGTGGTTATTAACATTGAAAATAAAAAAGTATGGTATTGGATGATTCAGATAGACTCTCTAAGAAAAAAGATCATTGCAAAGTGGAAATAATTTACTCTATAACTGTATATACAATCAGGTAATTGAGTCCTTTTGAGGAGATACTATGTACCATCAATATTTAGCAACACCGGATAAATTTCCTAAACCGTGGATACATATTACGGCTGATGATGACGGAATAACGAGCCTCTATTTTGTGGATGAAAAAACAGAAAAAGAAACGAAGAATGAGCACTCCAAGCTTTGTGTGAAAGAATTAAAGGAATACTTTAATCATAAAAGAACCGTTTTTACGGTTGCATTAAATCCACAAGGAACAGAGTTTCAGAAAAAAGTGTGGAAACATCTTTGTGGGATCCCTTACGGGGAGCGATGGAGCTATAAAGATTTGGCGTTAAAGTTAGGCTCCGTAAATTATTGTCGTGCGGTCGGTATGGCAAACTCACGTAATCCAATCTCATTAATTGTTCCTTGTCATCGCGTACTTGGGCATGATGGAAAATTAGTGGGGTATACAGGGGGATTAGATATTAAAGATTGGTTACTTTTGCATGAGAAGTAAACACTAAATAATTAGTTATAGGTAATACTATTGGTTGTAATAATTACTATTGGTAAGAATTATTGTCAAAATCAGAACCTATTCTATCGATAAATAATATTTTTTTATCTTTTTAGTCCATTTTCGTGATCTAGGTTGTAGACAAGTAACTGAGAAATCTGATGTACTGAGCTTGATACAGATGGTGTGTCTATTTTATTTTAAAGGTAATATTTGATGTCTAAAGTTAAAGGTAACGTTAAGTGGTTCAACGAATCTAAAGGTTTTGGTTTTATCACTCCAGAAGATGGTAGCAAAGATGTATTTGTTCACTTTTCTGCGATTATGGGCGATGGTTTTAAAACCTTAGCTGAAGGCCAAAAAGTGGAATTTGAAATTACTGAAGGTGCTAAAGGCCCATCTGCTGCTAACGTTATTCCTCTGTAATTTTTATAATTAAGATTAAAACGAACAGCTGAAAACTCGCCCTAGCTATCTAGGGCGAGTTTTTTTATCTATAAAAATAAAAAAGGCCTGATATAAACCAGACCTTTTCATCTATAAATTATCTATAAATTAAACAGTTGAGATTATTTAACTTCTTCGCCTTTAGCTTGTAAATCGGCATGATAAGAAGAGCGAACGAATGGGCCACAGGCTGCGTGAGTGAAGCCCATTGCCATGGCTTCTTCTTTCATTTCATCGAACTCAGCAGGGCTGACGTAGCGTTTGACGGGTAAGTGATGGCGACTTGGTTGTAAGTATTGGCCTAGTGTAAGCATCGTTACACCATGACGACGTAAGTCGCGCATAACCTCGATAATTTCTTCATTGGTTTCACCAAGACCGACCATTAACCCCGATTTAGTTGGGATATTTGGATGTGCTTCTTTAAATTTTTCGAGTAATTTTAAAGACCATTCATAGTTAGCGCCAGGGCGAACTTGGCGGTAAACACGTGGCACATTTTCAAGATTATGGTTAAACACATCAGGTGGTGTTGCGGTTAAAATCTCTAATGCGCGATCCATACGGCCGCGGAAGTCAGGAACCAGCGTTTCAATTTTAATTGATGGGCTTTTTTCACGAATAGCACTAATGCAATCAGCAAAATGCTGTGCTCCACCATCACGTAGGTCATCACGGTCAACAGACGTAATGACGACATAGCGTAGCGCCATATCTTTAATAGTTTGCGCTAATTTTTCGGGCTCGTTGGCTTCTGGTGCATTTGGGCGACCATGGGCAACATCACAGAATGGGCAGCGGCGGGTACAAATAGCGCCCAAAATCATAAAGGTCGCGGTACCATGGTTAAAACACTCAGAAAGGTTAGGACATGATGCCTCTTCACATACAGAGTGTAAGCCATTTTTGCGCATGGCTGCTTTAATGCCTTGAATACGAGTGGAATCAGCAGGAAGCCTAATTTTCATCCAGTCAGGTTTACGTAGAATTTCTTCTCGTTCAGTCACAACGTTTTTGACAGGGATCAGCGCCATTTTGTCGGCGTCACGATATTTAATTCCGCGTTCTATCTGAATTGGTTTACTCATAATATGACGGTTCCAGTTATCTTTTATGCTGATGGATAAGTGATAATTCTAAATAAAACTGAATGGAGACTGTTATCCATTCATTAAAATATTTTTTAAAAATGTTAAAAAATTATAGCATTATTATTGAACAATATGAAATCCTAGTGTGTCACAGAATTGGCGAATTAGCACAGGCTGAACATCGGAAACTGATACTTTGGGAGCAAGATTACTCATTTGAGTCATCTTTAATTCACTGTAACCACAAGGATTAATACGATTAAAGGGTTCAAGATCCATATCAATATTCAATGCGAGGCCATGAAAAGAACAGCCTTTCCTTATGCGTAATCCGAGGGAGCAAATTTTGTCGCCATTAACATAGACACCGGGAGCATCAGGGCGAGGATACGCTGCAATATTAAAATGGGCAAGGGTATTTACGACGGTATTTTCTAATGCGGTAACTAGCTCACGAACACCAATTTTATTGCGTTTTAGATCGAGCATAACATACATCACTTGTTGCCCTGGCCCATGATAGGTAACTTGGCCGCCTCTATCACTTTGGATAACAGGGATATCACCAGGGGCAAGAACGTGCTCCGCTTTTCCGGCTTGGCCTTGGGTAAATACGCGAGGATGTTCAACTAGCCAAATTTCATCATGGGTTTCTGGCGTACGGTGTTCTGTGAATTGGTGCATAGCATCAGAAACAGTTTGATAAGGAGCAAGGCCAAGTTGGCGTATGGTTATACATCTATCTGACAAAATTTAGGTGTCCACGTTGTCTTTATCGTTGCGGGCAGTATAACGCCTATGTTTGCCATACTTCAAGTTAACATACGACTGGATGCTTGCATAAAATGTGATTTAGATTGGAAACAAATGTTATTTAGGAGTGAATATATTGCATTTTAACGTAGGGCATAAAAATGAAAAAGGCCGAATAACAGTAGACTATTCGGCCTTTGATAACTTGTTGTTTAAAGTACAACTTTCACTAACTCTAATGCACCTAACTCAGTATACAAGGTTTCAACTTGTTCAATATGAGTTGCATTGATAGTAATAGAAACTGAGTGATAATTGCCTTTGCTACTTGGTTTTACGTCTGGGCTATAGTCACCTGGCGCATGACGCTGTACCACTTCAATCACTTGATCAACCAGTTCAGGCTGTGCCAAGCCCATCACTTTGTAGGTTAATGGGCATGGGAACTCAAGCAGTTCACCTAATTTCGTTTTCATGGGCACTCCTAATTTTTAAATTGGGCTGCTGGCTGAAAAAGATTGGCTGGTATTAAACCAGCCAATGAGATGTATTCATCCAACAAACATTTCGGTACTTATCTATTTCGATATTTACTATATGGGGACGACTTATTTTAGTTTCAAGTCTTAACCAAACCAGCGATGAAAGAGTAATTTTATGTAGTCAATTAACCGACTGAAAAAACCACCTTCTTCAACATCTTTTAACACTGCTAAAGGGTGCTGTTCGATGATTTTACCATCAAGTTGGAAGCTAATTGTCCCTACTTGTTGGCCTTTGGTTAATGGTGCTTCTAGTTCAGTTGTCGTTAATTCATAGCTGGCTTTTAAATCTTTTAAGCGGCCTCGTGGGATAGTGAGGTATAAATCTTCGGTCACACCTAATTTTACTTCATTTTCATCACCAAACCAGACTGGCACACTGGCAAAATCCACATTGGCTTGTAATGGTTTAACGGTTTCATAAAAGCGGAAACCGTAAGTGAGTAATTTTTTACTTTCGGCATCACGGCCTTTGCTACTTTTCCCCCCCATAACAACGGAGATCAGGCGCATGTCACCTTCAGTTGCTGATGCGACAAGGTTATAGCCCGCGGCATTAGTATGGCCTGTTTTGATGCCATCAACAGCTAAACTCTTATCCCACAACAGCCCATTGCGGTTTGTTTGACGGATGTTGTTAAAGGTAAACTCTTTCTCTTTATAAATTGCGTATTCTTCAGGCACATCACGTACTAGCGCTTGCCCAATAAGAGCCATATCACGTGCTGAACTATATTGGCCCTCAGCATCTAACCCATGAACAGTTTGAAAATGGGTATTTTTCAGCCCTAATTTGTTCACGTAACCATTCATTAGCTGAACAAAGTTGGCTTGGTCACCCGCAATATAGTCGGCCATTGCAACACAGGCATCATTACCTGATTGCAAGTTAATGCCACGAGTTAACTGAGAAACGCTAACACGATCGCCTGGTTTTAAGAACATCAATGATGAGCCTTTAAATACTGGGTTACCAGTAGCCCACGCATCATTTCCAACCGTGACAATATCATTTTCACCAATTTTGCCTGACTTAATTGCCTGACCGATAACATAGCTGGTCATCATTTTTGTCAAACTCGCCGGATCACGGCGTTGGTCAGCATTACTTTCAGCGAGAACTTTGCCTGAATTATAATCAATTAAGATATAAGCTTCTGCATCAATAGCGGGCGCTGCAGGAATTGATGTATTTGGGAAGGTTTCATTAGCGTTCGCAATGTTAGCAGTCATAAGAAGGAGTGCGGAACCCAGCACAGTATGACGCACGATGCGTGATGGAGCGACATTATTCATGGTTTTACCATTACATCCGAAATTCGGTTAACACAAGGAGGCGCAGTTTAGCAAAAGAACGGGATAAGAAAAAAGTGACTTTTGCGCTGTACCAATGATTTTTTTGTCAGTTGAATATTGCCTGTATTTAGGTTGCCCAAAATATGATTGAGCAACCTAAAGTTACATAGCTCTATGGTGCAACGACCATTGACGATTGGTTTTTTTCAGACTGTAAACGGCCTTGAACCTCAACAGCTTGTTGCCTTGTACTAAATGGCCCTAGCTGTACTCGGTAAATACCATTATAGGGTTGTAGACGGCCTGGAACATTAAATTGTGTTTTCAACTCATTCAGCATATTTTGCGCGTTGGCTTGGCTACTAATGGCACCAGCTTGAACAAGAAAACCACGCTCTGGAACTGGTTCTTCAGCTACAACGGCTGCAGGTGGCGGTGTTGGTGTTTGCAGGTTCATGTCTGGCATAGTAGGCTGCATCGGTTCTTTGGGCTGCTGAACTGGCAATGTATTTTCCGGAGTTGGCAAGTTTTCCATCACAGGGGTGCCCATTGGGCCAGAGCCTAATTGTGGGCGTCCCGGTAAAGCATAGCTCTGTTTCACAAAGTTAGAACCTACTGTTCCTGTCCCTGATAAGGAGCCATCTTGGGCAACTTGAATGGCATCAATTTTAATTTTTGTCGTAGGCATTAAATTCAGGCGGTCAGCGGTAGCTCTTGAAACAGCAATACTTTTACCTGGAACATAAGGCCCGCGGTCATTAACACGAACAACCATCATGCGGCCATTCATCATATTGGTGATACGTACATAACTTGGGATTGGCAAAGTCGGGTGAGCCGCTGTTAATTCCACTGGGTTAACGCGTTCCCCAATCGCAGTCATATTACCTGCAGACTCAGCACCATAAATGGATGCATAACCCACTTGGCTAAATTGTGATGGGTCACGTACGATTTGGTATTGTTGACCATTACGTGAGTAATCATTATTTGCGGTTGGATGATACGGCTCATAATGAGGCTCTGCACCTAATACATCTTGAGTGGGTACATTGGTTGGCACTTGGGCTGGTTGTTTAACTTCATCTGTCACACAGCCACTGAGTAGCGCGGCTGTGACGCCAAGCATTATCCATTGTAAACGCATACTAAGCCTCATTTTATAAACTTTTAGAAAGGAATTTTCGGTGTGTATGTATCGACATGATAATACCGAATCCAGCCATTAAAACAATCAATGCGGAGCCCCCATAACTCACTAAAGGGAGGGGGACACCAACCACAGGTAATATACCACTGACCATACCGATATTCACAAATACATAGACAAAAAGGATTAAGATCAAGCCGCCAACCATAACTCGACCAAAGGTGTTTTGTGCGCTAGCAGCAATATAAAGCCCGCGAATAATCAGTAAAAGGTATAGGCCAAGTAAAATGAGCACCCCAACTAAGCCAAGTTCCTCTGCTAACACAGCAAAAATAAAGTCGGTATGTCTTTCTGGCAAAAATTCAAGCTGTGATTGAGTGCCATGTAGCCAACCTTTCCCCATTAACCCACCAGAACCAATTGCAATTTTTGACTGGATAATATGGTAACCAGCCCCTAATGGGTCAGTTTCTGGGTCTAATAACATCATGACACGGGCTCTTTGGTAGCCATGCATTAAAAAGAACCACAGCAGGGGAATGAAGGCCGCGAGCGCAATCGCTGCAACAGTAATAAGCCGCCAACTCATTCCTGCAAGGAACAAAACGAACAAGCCTGAAGCTGCAACTAAAATTGAAGTACCAAGGTCTGGTTGCGCCGCCACCAATAATGTGGGTACAAAAATCAATACTAGTGCAATTACGGTATTTTTGAATGAAGGAGGGCATAGGTCTCGGTTCATAAAACGAGCGACCATTAAAGGGACGGCAATTTTTGCAATTTCAGAGGGTTGGAACCGAATGAACCCTAAGTCTAGCCAACGCTGAGCCCCTTTACTTATCTGCCCAAAGACATCAACAAAAACCAGTAAAATAACGCAGAAGATAAACAGGTGAGGTGCCCAATTTTCATACATTCTAGGGGGGATCTGCGCCATCACTATCATGACGACGAAGCCTGTCGCTATCTGCCCTAATTTACGCTCCATCATTTCAGGATCTTGGCCGCTGGCACTCCACATAATAAATGCGCTGTATGCAAGCAACGCGATAATAATTAGCAGCATAGGCACATCTATATGCAGACGTGTGGATAACGAAATTTTTTTCTTATCGTCTGTCATATTCTTTATAGCTCTTTGTTATTCATAGAATTGCGCATCAGCGATCTTCTCCTGCATTGGTTGCTGACACTGCGACTTCGGTTCGGTTATCACCAAGAAGAACGTGGTCAAATATTTGCCGCACAATATCACCGACTGCTGGGCCTACGCCCCCATTTTCTAAAATAATCGCAACGGCAATAGTGGGTTTATCATACGGAGCATAAGCAATCATTAACTTGTGGTCGCGCAAGTGCTCTGCCAGCTTACTGGCGTTATAGGTTTCATAGCTGAAGACTTGTGCGGTACCAGATTTCGCAGCTGCTTTATATGGTGTGCCAATGAAACTGCGGCGGCCAGTACCATTTGGTGCATTGGCTACACCGTACATTCCATGCTTAGCTAGTTCCCAAAAACCTGAGTTAATATCGCCAATTTGTTTGGTTTCTTTGTCTTCATAAGGCACCATGGCATTACCCAACTTTGTGCCGTAGAGTAAATGAGGGGTCTTAACTTGACCATCATTTATTAATGTCATCAATGCTTTTGACATTTGAATTGGAGTTGCTGTCCAATAGCCTTGTCCTATCCCAACAGGGATCGTATCACCTTGATACCAAGGTTTTTTATAGCGTTTTTGTTTCCATTCACGGGTTGGCATTATGCCAGAACGCTCTTCAGCCAGGTCAATACCCGTATAATCGCCAAAACCAAAACGGCTCATCCATTCAGAAATACGATCAATTCCCATATCATAAGCGACTTGGTAGAAGAAGGTATCCGCAGATTCAATAATGGATTTCGATACGTTAAGTTTACCGTGCCCCCAACGCTTCCAGTCGCGGTAGCGTTTTTCTGAACCCGGTAATTGCCACCAACCAGGATCAAAAATAGTCGTATTTGGCGTGATTACTTTTTCACTCAATGCGGCGACAGAAATAAAGGGTTTTACTGTTGATGCAGGGGGGTAAAGCCCTTGAGTTGTCCGGTTAATCAACGGCCTATCAGGGTTATTTAATAACGCTTGATAATCTTTATTTGAGATACCGTTAACAAACAAGTTAGAGTCATAACTTGGATTAGACACCAAAGCCAAAATTTCGCCATTACGTGGGTCAGTGACCACAACGGCAGCACGGCTAGTGGTTAACAGTTTTTCGATATAAATCTGTAATTCGAGGTCAATGGTAAGGTAGATATCCCGACCAGCTTGCGGTGGTTGTTCATGAAGTTGGCGAATAACACGACCACGGCTATTCACTTCAACTTCTTCATAACCTGTTTTGCCGTGTAAGATGTCTTCATAATAACGTTCAATACCTAATTTACCGATATCGTGGCTAGCGGCATAATTGGGTAATAAACCTTCTTTATCAAGACGTTCAACATCTTTGTCATTAATTTTTGCCACATAGCCAATCACATGGGTTAGTGCAGAACCGTATGGGTAAGAACGACGTTGGTAGCTTTTGACCTCTAAACCAGGAAAACGGTACTGGTTAACAGCAAAACGAGCGACTTGGACTTCGTTAAGCTGTGTTTTTAGTGCAATAGAGGTAAACCGACGTGAGCGCTTACGCTCTTTTTCAAAATTAGTGATGTCTTCGTCAGTTAAATCGACCACACTACGAAGATTATCTAAGGTTTCTTGTAGATTACTGACTTTTTCGGGCACGATTTCTAACTGGTAAAACGTGCTATTAAGTGCGAGCTGGGTTCCTCGACGGTCATAAATAATCCCACGGCTTGGTGCAATAGGCACCAATTTGATTCTGTTATCGTTTGACCGCGTTTGGTAATCTTCATGACGGACAATTTGTAAGTGATACAAATTCGTTACAAGAATAGACGTTAAAATGACAATCACACCGAAGGCGATAAGCGCTCGGCGGATAAACAAAACTGATTCAGCGGTATGGTCGCGAAAAGGGGTGCGTTGTGTTTTCATCCCATTGCCATTTTGAACATATTTAAACCTGACTATTCCCTGTGATAAGGGTGGTTAGTCGTAATACTCCATGCGCGATAAAGACTTTCAGCAACAAGGACACGAACCAGTGGATGGGGCAGCGTAAGTGGTGAAAGCGACCAGCTTTGCTCCGCGGCTGCTTTGCAAGCGGGTGAAAGACCCTCGGGACCACCGATTAATAAACTAACATTACGGCCATCTTGTTTCCATTTATCGAGCTGTACGGCAAGTTTTGGGGTATCCCAACGATCCCCTGGAATATCCAAAGTGACGATGCGATTTCCTTTACCTACAGCTGCGAGCATTAATTCGCCTTCTTTTTCTAGAATGCGCTTTATATCTGCATTTTTCCCGCGTTTTCCTGCTGGAATTTCCGTTAATTCAAATGGCATATCTTTAGGAAAACGGTGGAGGTAATCCATAAAGCCGGTCTGGACCCAGTCCGGCATTTTTGTTCCAACGGCGATGAGCTGTAATTTCAAACTCAGCTCCAAAGCTTTTCTAATTCATACATACGACGACTTTCTTCTTGCATAATATGAACAATGGCATCGCCAAGGTCGACGACAATCCAATCAGAAATGCCTTGCCCTTCAACACCCAATGGCATTAAACCATTTTTTCGGCAAGCTTCGATTAATCTGTCAGCGACTGACATCAAATGGCGGCTTGATGTCCCTGTACAGATGATCATCTGATCGGTAATACTTGATTTCCCTTGAACATCGATAGTAATGATATCTTCTGCTTTAGCATCATCAAGCTGATCGATAATAAATTGTTGGAGTTCAGTTCCTTGCAAAAGGTTCACCTTTTATTCAAATAAACAGAATATCACGTTAAACACTGTTTGTAGTTTGTAGATAAAATAATAGCTGATAACGAATCAAACACATTAACAGCCTTGTTATTTTACCCTAGATTTTAAGAAAAATCGGCTAAATTATTTTTTATTCATTGTGGAGTGAAATTTATAGGGATATCCGTACATTTGAGCAAGAAGTTTGTGTTAACTTTACAAAATAACTCTAGAAACTGTACTCCTGAAAAACATTTTAGGATGAGATAGGTATTATGCAAATAATTAAGCCAAAAGTTTTTATATTTGAAGGGATTAATCATCTTCCTGTTAATATTCATCGACAAGTGAGTTCCATGGTTGAATTTATGACGGATTTTTCCCATGAGGACAGGCAAAACAAAGTTAATGGTATTATTTGCTTTGGCCAGCAACTCCCTGAATTACAGGGGCTATTCCCTGCTAACATTCCAATATTAACCAGTGATAAACTACAAGATACAACGTTCTGGGACTGCTTTTTGACGAAATTGTATACGTTACAAAGGTTAGATGGCTTATACAACGAGTTAACACATCACAACATTATTCAATTTCATAGCTGCCACAAATATCTCATCATGGCGTATTCCCCTGTTGGCTATCAGTATACAGGGCGTTTAGTGGCGAGTATTAAAAGCAGTACCGACCTCGTGTGTTTTTTTAATCAATATAAAGCTTGTTTAATGGAAATATTGGCGACAGTGCCAGCAAGAAATACGGAAGTTAATGCGCTGAGCCATATGCAAGGTTATTTCAAACACAAAGCCACGAAGGATGAGAAAAAACGCTTATTATGGCTGATTAACGACTATTTAGCGGGGAATTTACCGTTAAATAGGCCGTTAGAGATGATGAAACAATTGCTTATTCAATACCCAGACAACTATTTAATAGAGCAAGTCATTTTTGAGCCATATCCGAATAGTTGTTCAATAAGGGAGCTCCCTTATTGCTGATAAAGGTGATGTTGATGAATATATTGCAGAACTGCATCTGGAATTAAATCGTGACAAGAGTCGCCTGAATTTAATTTTTCGCGGATCTCTGTTGCTGAGATATTTACCAGTGGAGTATCTCCAATAAAAATATACCCATTCGCCACTTGGCTTAAGGCAATAGGGTCTGTTGTTTGATGTTCTAACAGCCAGTTTTGCATTTTAGGATCGGTAAACTGTGTGGCATATCCCGGTCGGGAACAAACCAATAAATGGCAGTTATCAAGTATCCGCTCCCAGCCGTGCCATTTATTAATCGACAATAAGGAATCTTGACCAATAATAAACGCCAGAGGTTTTTCTGGCCCAATTTCTTGGCGTAATTCAACCAGTGTTTCTATCGTGTAAGAAGGGCTATTTTTTTCTAATTCACGTGTATCGATAGCAAATAAAGGCGCATTTTGAATTGCGAGTTTCACCATTTCTAAACGTTGTGATGGCGTCGCTTCTGGTTGTGGGCGATGGGGGGGAACGTGGTTAGGTAACAAGATAACTTTTTCGAGCCCAACTTGTTGAGCAAGTGCTTGCACTGGACGTAAATGGCCAAAGTGAATGGGGTCGAACGTCCCACCGAATAATGCGAGCAAGTTATGCTGTTTTGAAAATGAGTTACTCATGAATAAAATTCTCTGCAAATGCTTTACCACATAATAGCATAGACAGTGACTGCAGGTCAGGCCATGGAGAATGGCTAAAATCTTGTTTAATATTGATTTCTGCTTGCGTTAATAACATTAATGCAGATTGTAATTGATGCAATGTTAAACGTTGTAAGGCTTCCGTGAGCACACCTCGGCGGTTTTGCCACACTTTGTGTTGATCAAATAATGTCTTTAACGCGGTTGTTGCCGACTGGCGTTTTAATGTAATAAGTAACATTAGATCGCGCTGGATTGATCGCAATAAAATAACAGGCTCAATATCTTCTTGCTGCAATTGCTCTAAAATATGCCATGAACGGCGGGATTTACCCGCCAATAGGGCATCAACCCAATGGTAGGGAGTAAAATGCGCAGAGTCATTAACGGCACTCTCAACCCGAGGATAGGTGAGTTTACCATCTGGATAAAGAAGAGACAGCCGCTCAAGTGCTTGCGCCAAACCAAGTAAATTCCCTTCATAACAGTAACAAAGTAGCTGGTTAGCTTCGGTTTCTAACGAAAGCCGCATACTGTAGGCGCGTTTAGAAACCCATTGTGGTAACCGCTGATATTCAGGCGTTAGGCAGCTGATATAAATAGCATCTTGGCTAATTGCTTTAAACCAAGCACTGTTTTCTTGTGCTTTAGTGAGCTTATGACCACGTAACACAAGCAGGAGATCTGAATGCAGTAATTGCGCCAGTTGGTTCAGCTTTTCAGCCATGGCGGCATTAGGGCCATTTTCAGGCAACAACAGCGTGAGAGTTTGACGGCTAGCAAATAGGCTGAGAGCTTGGCAGAGGCTAAAAATCTCATCCCAATCAGTATTTTGCTCTAGAGAAAACGAAAAATGCTCTTCAAAGCCTTGCTCTTGTGCCGCTTTGCGGATGGCATCTTGGCTTTCTTGAAGAAGAAGGGGCTCATTACCCCAAATTAAATAGCGGCCTCTTAGAGACTCTTGTAACGAAGAGGCCAGCTGTTCAGGATAGATACGTGTCATTATGGTTGAGTATTCGTATCAGCCGCTTGGTTTTTTGCTTTTTCAAGTTCTGCTGAATGAACAAGCAATAATTTACGCACGATATTGCGTGCAGCTTGTTCTTGCATTTCTTGCCTTACAATTTCTTTTTCAGCATCTTTCGCCAGTGCTTCTAAAGGGTTGTCGAAGAAAGTGCGTTCAACACGGCTTTGTAAAGGATAGATAGCACCATCAGGCATTAACACTTGCACATTCATTACCAGTGTTAATTGTTTCTCTGCCGCTTTACCATCCTGATAAACGGACACAGTTTCAGTGTTTTCATTAGAACTCAGAACTTTCAAAATGGGAACACCGGCTCTTCCAGTTTCGAGAATGGTCACATTATTGAGCCGCAGTTGTTCCCTAAGCGCCCTTGTAAGGTAGCTATATGGATCACTTGAACTTAGCTGCAAAGTTCTCAGTTCCTCAGGAATTTGAGTTGTTCCTTGAAGACGAAAACCGCAACCTGCGGTGACTAGCACCGCCAGGCTCAAAAATAAAGTTATCAGATAACGCACCTGGCCTCCTTATCAGCCAACAACCTAATATTAACCTACAACAAGGTTTAGCAATTTGCCTGGGACATAGATTACTTTGCGGATGCCAACACCTTCAAGGTATTTCGCTACGCTCGGTTCATTTTTTGCCATATCTAGGACAAATTCTTGGTTTGCATCAGCCGGAACGGTGATACGACCACGAACCTTACCATTAACTTGAACGACAACCAGTTTGGTATCGTCAATCATGGCTTTTTCATCAGCAACAGGCCATTGTGCGAAATCGATGTCTGTTTGGTGACCGAGCGCTTTCCACATTTCAAAGCAAGCATGTGGAATGATTGGAGATAGCATAAGTGTGATAGCTTCGAGAGACTCTTGAACTAATGCACGGTCTTGTTCCGTTTCTTGTGGCGCACGAACCAATTTGTTCATGAATTCCATGATAGCAGCAATTGCAGTGTTGAATGCATAACGACGGCTGAAATCATCAGAGACTTTCGCGATTGTTTTGTGCAGATCACGACGTAAGTCTTTTTGTTCAGGTGTTAATGTGCTGATATCTAAAGGTGAAGTTGCACCTTTTTGTGAGTGCTCGTGTACTAAACGCCAAACGCGACGAACGAAGCGGTTAGCCCCTTCAACGCTGGATTCTTGCCACTCAAGGGTTAACTCTGGTGGTGCAGCAAACATCATAAATAGGCGAACGGTATCCGCACCGTATTTTTCGACCATTAATTGTGGGTCAATACCGTTGTTTTTCGACTTAGACATTTTGCTCATACCGGTATACACCAGTTCATGGCCTTCATTATCTACGGCTTTAATAATACGGTTTTTGTCGTCACGTTCAACAATGGCGTCTGTAGGAGAAACCCAAACACGCTGACCATCGCTGCCCGTATAATAGAATGCATCAGCAAGCACCATGCCTTGGCACAGTAAGCGTTTTGCTGGTTCATCTGAGTTGACTAACCCTGCATCACGCATCAACTTATGGAAGAAGCGGAAATACATTAAGTGCATGATGGCATGTTCGATACCACCAATATATTGGTCAACCGGTAACCAGTAGTTTGCTGCCTCGGGGTCTAACATGCCGTCGTCATATTGCGGGCAGGTATAACGTGCATAGTACCAAGAAGATTCCATAAAGGTATCGAAGGTATCGGTTTCACGTAATGCAGGTTGACCGTTAATGGTCATTTTTGCCCACTCAGGGTCAGCTTTAATTGGGCTGGTAATGCCGTTCATCACGACATCTTCTGGCAAAATGACAGGTAACTGGTCTTCAGGAACAGGAACGACAGTACCATCTTCCAATGTTGCCATTGGGATTGGTGCCCCCCAGTAACGTTGACGTGAAACACCCCAGTCACGTAAGCGGTAGTTTACTTTACGTTGACCTGCACCTAGTGCGACAAGTTTATCTGAAATGGCATTGAAGCCAGCTTGGTGGTCTAATCCACTGAATTCACCTGAGTTAATCAGTGCATTTTTTTCGGTCATCGCTTCTTGGGATAAATCAGGCTCATTGCCATCAGCATCGGCAATAACTGCTTTGATGGGTAAGTTATATTTGTGAGCGAATTCCCAGTCACGTTGGTCATGGGCAGGAACGGCCATAACAGCACCAGTACCGTATTCCATTAAGACAAAGTTAGCGACCCAAATTGGCAGCTTTTCTTGGGTTAATGGATGAATAACGAATAAACCGGTTGCCATACCTTTTTTATCCATGGTTGCCATATCTGCTTCCGCAGTTTTGGTATTACGGCACTCATCAATAAATTGGGCTAATTTAGGGTTATTTGTCGCGGCTTCTTTAGCCAGAGGGTGACCTGCTGCAACAGCCACATAAGTTGCCCCCATAAAAGTATCAGGGCGAGTGGTATAGACTGTTAAGGTTTCATCACGGTCTGCAACATTGAACGTGATCTCAGTCCCTTCGGAACGGCCGATCCAGTTGCGCTGCATGGTTTTGACTTGCTCTGGCCAGTCATCTAATTTGTCAAGGTCGTTGAGCAGCTCTTCTGCGTAGTCGGTAATTTTAATAAACCACTGTGGGATTTCTTTGCGCTCAACAGGGGTGTCACAACGCCAGCAGCAGCCATCAACCACTTGTTCATTCGCCAAAACAGTTAAGTCATGTGGGCACCAGTTAACCGCAGAGGTTTTTTTGTACACTAAACCTTTTTCATACAATTTAGTGAAGAACCATTGTTCCCAACGGTAATATTCAGGGGTACAAGTCGTGACTTCGCGATCCCAATCGTAACCGAAACCGAGCATTTTCAGCTGGTTTTTCATGTAATCGATATTGGCATAAGTCCAAGGCGCAGGAGCAGTATTATTTTTAACCGCAGCACCTTCAGCAGGCAGACCAAACGCATCCCAACCAATTGGTTGGAGAACGTTTTTCCCCAACAAACGTTGGTAACGAGAGATAACGTCACCCATGGTGTAGTTACGTACGTGGCCCATGTGTAGTCGACCAGAAGGGTAAGGTAGCATGGACAGGCAGTAGTATTTTTCTTTGCTGTTGTCTTCAGTCACTTTGAAAGTTGCTTTTTCATCCCAGTGACGCTGTACTTTAGGCTCTATATCTTCTGGACGATATTGTTCTTGCATGGCACCGATAATCCTATGGTGAATAAATGCTACATCTGTAGCGTGAATGTCTTTCTTAATTGAGATCGCATAGCATAGCGGATCTACACCGAAAACAACAATAGTTGATTAGCTGAACCTACGAGGGAGGCTGGATATTGCTTTTCGGGGAACGGATCAGGATATTTTACGCTGATAACCAAACAACTTAACTAAAAAGTTTGTTAAATGGTAGTGGTTTATTGATCTATTTCGAATTCAGGTTGTTGTTGTTGATTTATTTGCTAATAGCGCAGTGATAAGACGAGGGAGCTAATGAGCTCCCTCTTGAATATTAATGGAGGATTTTTGCGAGAAAATCTTTTGCACGGTCGGATTGTGGGTTAGCAAAAAAATCTTCTTTTTTACTGTCTTCAACTATCTTGCCTTCATCCATAAAAATAACACGATTAGCCACTTTTTTGGCGAATCCCATTTCATGGGTAACCACCATCATGGTCATGCCTTCATTGGCTAATTCAACCATAACATCAAGCACTTCGTTGATCATTTCTGGGTCTAGCGCTGAAGTAGGTTCATCAAATAGCATAGCGATAGGATCCATACACAGTGCTCGAGCGATAGCGACACGCTGTTGTTGCCCACCTGAAAGCTGAGCTGGAAATTTATTGGCATGGCTGGATAAACCTACGCGTTCCAATAATTTCAAACCTTTTGCTTCCGCTTCTTTTTTATCGCGGTTTAATACCTTAACTTGCGCTAATGTCAAATTTTCAATAATCGACAAATGAGGAAAGAGCTCGAAGTGTTGGAATACCATCCCAACTTTAGAGCGAAGTTTTGCAAGGTCAGTTTTTTTGTTATTAACTTGAATATCATTCACAAAAATCTCACCCTGTTGAATCGGCTCTAAACCATTCACTGTTTTTATTAATGTGGATTTACCAGAACCAGATGGCCCGCACACAACCACAACCTCACCTTTTTTAACTTCAGTTGTGCAGTCTGTAAGCACCTGAAATTGGCCATACCATTTGGATACATTTTTCAGGGTTATCATGAAACAGTCCTTTTCTTAAGATAATTCACTAACATAGAAGCGCCAAAACTGACAATAAAGTACACCAGACCCGCAAACAGTACCATCTCTACTTGTGTCCCATCACGCTCACCAATATTGGTGGCGGTACGGAAAAAGTCTGTCAAACTGAGCACATACACGAGGGATGAGTCTTGGAACAGCACAATCCCTTGAGTTAACAACAATGGCACCATGGCTTTAAAGGCTTGCGGTAACACCACGAGCCGCATAGTTTGCATATTTGTCATTCCCAAAGCTAACGCCGCAGAGGCTTGTCCTCGTGAAATACTTTGAATACCAGCACGAATAATCTCAGAGTAATAGGCCGCTTCAAAAAGAGAGAAGGCTATCATTGCAGAAATTAAACGAATATCATTTTTTGGTGATAAGCCTAGAACATTTTGTAATAAGCTAGGTACGATTAAGTAAAACCACAGTAAAACCATAACCAACGGAATAGAACGGAATGTATTCACATACAAGGCCGCAAACCAGCTAATTGGTTTGAATGTGGATAACCGCATCACGGCAAGGACGGTACCCCACAAAATTCCGACCACTATCGCGGTTAGTGTGATTTTTGCTGTGACAATAAAGCCATCGATTAAAAAGGGCATACTCGGAGCAATTGAGCTCCAGTCAAATTCATACATCATTTTACCGCCCTCCAAGAGTGCCTGGTAAGCGAACTTTGCGCTCTAATAACGTCATCAGAATCATGATAATGACGTTAATACCGACATAAGCTAACGTAATTGCGGTAAAGGATTCCCATGCGTGAGCAGAATAGTCCAATAGCTTTCCGGCTTGTGCTGCCATATCGACTAAGCCAATGGTTGACGCAATGGCTGAGTTTTTAACCAAGTTCAACATTTCTGACGTCATTGGTGGCAAAATAACCCGATAGGCATTGGGTAATAGAACGTAGCGATAGGTTTGTGGCAAAGTCAGCCCCATTGCGAGTGCGGCACTTTTTTGCCCTCTAGGTAGTGACTGAATGGCTGCGCGCACTTGCTCAGTCATCCGCGCTGCGGTGAATAACCCAAGGCAAAGCATTGAGGAAATAAAGAATTGATAGTTAGGGGCTAAATCCATTTTAAACCAATCCCCGATTGAACGCGGGAGAAGTTCTGGAATAACTAAATACCAAGTAAAAAATTGTACAATAAGCGGCACGTTACGGAATAATTCTACGTATGCGGTACCTAAAAAAGCTAAAAAACGGTTAGGTACTGTACGTAAAATACCGAAGAATGAACCGACTAGAAATGCAATAATCCAAGCGCAAATAGAAAGTGTTACGGTGACTTCGAGGCCAGATATTAACCACCCTAAGTAGGTGGTATTCCCAAATGGGGCTTCCTGAAGGAAAATCCCCCAATTCCAGTTAATAGACATAATATTGACTTCCTGTGGGCAATGTAATTCCCGAATACTGTCGTAAGAGAGGATGCAAGGCGGGGAACGACCGCCTTGCAATTCTTACTTCAGTAATACCCTGTTTGTCTTTTTATTAGTTTAATGCTTTGTCATTTGGTTCTTTAAATAAGGCTTTCATTTCATCGGACAAAGTAAATTTCAGGTTCAGATTTTTTGGTGGAATAGGCTGATTGAACCAGCGGTCAAAGGATTTCTCTGCGACCCCCGAGGTCTGTGCATTCGCAATGGTTTCGTCGATAAGCGCTTTAAATTGAGGATCATCTTTACGCAACATACAGCCATAAGCTTCTTCAGTTTGCGGTTTGCCAACGATTTCCCAGATATCCGGTTTTTTCGCTTTTGCTCGCTCACCCGCTAACAATGCATCATCCATCATAAAGGCGACAGCACGGCCTGACTCCAAGGTACGGAATGAGTCACCATGGTCTTTCGCGCTGATAATGCGCATTTTCATATTTTTTTCATCATTCAACTGATTCAACAGAATTTCAGAAGTCGTACCTGAGGTCACGACAACATTTTTACCAGCTAAGTCAGCAAAGTCTTTTACACCGGAATCACCTTTGGTGAGTAAGCGTGTCCCGACCACAAAGATAGTGTTAGAGAAAGCCGCTTGTTTTTGTCTTTCTACGTTATTGGTTGTTGAACCACATTCAAAATCAAATGTGCCATTTTGCAGGAGTGGAATACGGTTTTGTGATGTAATGGGAATGAGTTTGACTTGCAGATCAGGCATGTTTAATTTTTTCTTCACTGTATCAACAATGGCATTTGAATAATCCTGCGAGTAACCAACCACTTTCTGGCTATTATCATAGTAAGAGAACGGTACGGATGATTCACGATGACCAACAACTATTACACCGTTGTCTTTGATTTTTTTCAGAGTGCCGTTTAATTCTTCTGCTTGGACTGCGCAGGTTGCACCTAAAATCATCATCGATAATACAAGTTTACTTATACGCATAATTACAACTCCTTTAGAACATCGGTGTAAACCCGTTGTAATTTTAAGGGGTCATCACGAGATAACACCTGAATTACTGTGGTTTTGTAGTGTTGTGTTTGCAAATATTTCGCAGATTTAGACAATACCGCGATTATCCGCTATATGTTTTATTGTTGTTAAAAAGTAATTAAATTTGTTAATTAATGAAAACAAATTGTTTCAATTTCGGGAGCTGTCTCGCATATTATTTGGGTAATTTTTGAATTACCGCACTAACATGGTGATTTGCCACTTAATATTGTCCTAAACTGATAGTCACGCACTGTTAAGGTGCAATCTATCTTCATTTCATGTCATATATTGGATAAAGCAATTTACGTGCCTAGTTTTGATGGAACTGCATTTTTGTTCATTGGGAAGAGAATAATATTTGTAAAGTTAGCTGATGACACTTGTACGGAATATTTTGCTGTGTAAGATGTAACCTCTATTTAACTTATAGACGGTGTAACGGTATTAATCAAAGACTGGTTTTTATCGTTATGGTTATCAAAGTCGCATAATTAGTATTATTTCAGGAAGTTATACCAAGGTGCGCATGAACAGGCATTTAAAATTAGGTAAAGGATTAGTGATATTCGCCTGTCTGATGGTATTGATTTGTATGAATCAACGCGCCGTCGGAGAGCGTCTGCTCGCCAATTTTTTTGTGCCCGACGTCTTAGCTCAAGTGCAAATTAATACTGGAGCTAACCTTTCCTATATCGAACAATCACAAGTAAAACAAGGTGATGGCAGTAGTACACATCTTTCTAGTTGTGAACTGAGCGCCAAGTCATTAATGACTTTGTTACCTGCTGTGCTTGAACCATTCTTCTTTATGCTCCTTACTTTGGCTGCGCTAACTTTATTTTGTACTAATCTATTTATATCTAGAGCAAATAATGAAGAGAAGCATGCCCCTCCAAGAGTCAGAAGACACTTACAATTTTGTAATCTTCGGAATTAACACACAACGAATAGGGATTCGTTTGTGTAATTTATTCTGGAGGAAACAATGCGTTTTTTAATTAATTCATTTTTTATATTTTTTGCACTATTTTCGAGCAGTTTATACGCTGCAGATACGGGGTGGTTGCAACCTGCGAATACGGGGTGGATGAATGACAACACTCCACGGCATGCGCAGGTCAGGTTATTAAGTTCAGCACAGGAAAATGGCAAAATTGAAGTTTTGCTTGATGTGCAACTTGATGAGGGGTGGAAAACCTATTGGCGCTCACCAGGCGAAGGCGGAGTAGCGCCTGAAATTGTATGGTCGTCACCTGTCGAATCAACAGATTGGCAATGGCCAACACCAGGGCGCTTTGATGTTGCTGGTGTTTCAACTCAAGGTTATATGGGCGATGTAGTTTTCCCGATAACAGTAACAAGTAATGAGAAGTTGGACAAACTGGCAGGAACGTTAACATTATCAACATGTAGTAATGTTTGTATTTTAACCGATTACCCATTTGAGCTCGATTTAACAGAACCTGTTCCTGCTGACTTTACTTGGGCGTTTAACCAAGCCAAAGGTGCGGTTCCACCATCAAGTGGTTTAGTTGAGCAAACCAAAGTTGGTTTTGCTAATGATAAGCTAATCATTGAATTACAAAAAAATACAGGGAACTCGTGGGAACAACCGAACATTTTCACTGATGTGGTTGAAGGGGCGGCGTTAGGCGTACCTGTAATAGAAACATCAGGAGAACATTTAACAGCAACAATAGATGTTGGTGATGATTGGGGGGGCGAGTCTCCTGATTTAACCGGAAAAACCATTTCTTTTGTGGTTTCTGATGGTGACATTTCCCAGCAAATTAGCCATCAAGTTAGCACATTTACTGGCACAATAGCGTCAAAAGTGAGCGGTGCTTCTTTATGGCAAGTAGTGTTATTTGCACTTTTAGGTGGCTTGATCCTTAATCTAATGCCATGCGTTCTTCCTGTACTCGCCATGAAACTGGGCTCAGTCTTAATGGTTCCGCAAGGTGAGCAGAAAACCATTCGTCGTCAATTTTTACTGTCTTCTTCAGGGATTTTGGTTTCCTTCTGGTTACTCGCCTTACTGATGACCTTACTGCGGGTCGGTCAGCAAGCCGTTGGCTGGGGTATTCAGTTCCAAAACCCGTGGTTTATCGGCTTTATGGTGGTGGTAACGGCGTTATTTACTGCAAATTTATTTGGTTTATTCGAAATCAACCTTGGCAGTAAGGCTAATACACGCTTGGCGACTGCAGGTGGTCATGGCAATAGTGGTCATTTCTGGCAAGGGGTATTCGCGACATTGTTGGCAACGCCTTGTTCTGCACCATTTTTGGGCACAGCCGTGGCCTTTGCACTGGCAGCGCCAATGGAAGAGTTGTGGTTGATCTTCACGGCATTAGGTGTCGGAATGAGTTTGCCTTGGCTATTAATTGCCGCTTTTCCTGCTATTGCGAGGTTGTTACCAAAACCGGGTATGTGGATGCTCAAATTGCGTGCAATACTTGGAGTCATGATGCTAGTTTCCAGCTTATGGCTAATTAGTTTATTAATTCCGCATTTTGGTGTCTCTACTTCGACCTCGATTGCTGTCATTTTCTTAGTGTTATTAGTGGTCTTTATCGCGATAAAACGTGGTGTAAGAGCAGCTATCTTGCCATTTATATTATTCGCTGTTTTTGCTGGTGGATTTGTTTGGATGACGCAAGAACAGCACTCTGGTAGCCGCTCTCTCGTTAAAGATACGGTGAATTGGCAACCGCTAACTGAACAGGCAATTGCTGATGCGCTAGCGGATAATAAACGCGTATTTATTGATGTTACCGCGGAATGGTGCGTAACCTGTAAGGCAAATAAATACAATGTATTGCTAAGAGATGATATTCAACAGCTGCTTAGTGAACCTGATGTTGTTGCTTTACGTGGTGATTGGACGAAGCCTTCACCTGAAATTACAGCATTTTTACAAAAACGTGGGCAGGTCGCTGTTCCATTTAATCAAATCTATGGCCCTAACTTGGCCGAAGGCGAAGTACTTTCAACGATACTTGATCGTGAATCGCTAATATCCGTTATGAATCAGGCCAAAGGAGCCACAAAATGAAAAAAACAATTTTAGCTGTTTTATTTTCGTCACTAATGATTGGATCAGTAGCACAGGCGGCACCTTTGAGTGCAGACCAAGAAGCACAAGTGCGTAAATTAGTGCGTGATACTTTGGTTGAAAACCCAGAAATTCTCGAAGAAGCTATCGTTGCCCTGCAAGCCAAACAAGGGGAAAAACAACAAGCCCAAATGAAAGAAACGTTAAAAGCGGAGCACGATGCTTTATTCAATGACCCAACCAGCCCGCGTATCGGTAAAAAAGATGCTAAGTTAGTTTTAGTTAACTTTACTGATTTTAACTGCCCATTCTGTAAGCGTTTCGACCCTCAACTGATGGATATTGTGAAAAAATATCCAAATGATGTGGCTGTGGTAATCAAATATTTACCATTTAAAGGCCAAACATCAATGGATTCAGCTCAGTTAACCATGACACTGTGGCAAGAAGACCCGAAAGCATTTGAAGCTTTACACCATAAATTTATGCAAAAACAGGGCATGCTATCAGATGCAAATATCAAAGATGCTCTCAAAGCCACTGGCAACGATAAGCTAAAAGCGAGTGATAAGAGCCGCGATGGTATTCGTACCAATATGATATTGGCAGAAAAATTGGGTGTGAATGGTACCCCAGCAACATTGGTGGGTGATGAAATGATCCCAGGTGCTATTGATGCACAGCAGTTTGAGGCGGTAGTGAAGGAGCAGCTCGCTAAGCTCAAATAATCCTCGTCATACTTCGCGCTGTGGCGTTGTTGGCTTCGCTTACTAACCCTAGTCACATACTTATGTATGCTCCTAGGGCTTAGTTTCACTCGCCGCCTAGCCACAACGCGAATTATTTAGAGGATAAAGATTAAATAATCCAAACTCTAAAATTAGAGGATAAAGATTAAATAATCCAAACTCTAGAATTAGAGGATAAAGATTAAACAATCCAAACTCTAAAATTAGAGGATAGGAAAAAAATATTTAATTAAATGCTAAAGCATTCATTTTAAGTGGATGTTTTGGTTTCTTACATCTTTGATTTGTACTATTTGATAACAAATAGGTAAGTAACTATATGAATAAAATAAAAAAGTGGTCTAAAGAAATTATTGTTTTGGCAATTATTTTATTTATTGCCTTTACGGTGATGGATTTATGGCGCAAACCACAAACCCTTGCGCCCGTATTATTGGAGCAGCACACTCTAGTGAATGGTGAGAGCGTTTCATTAGCTGAGTTAAGTAAAGAAAAACCGATTCTAGTGTATTTTTGGGCAACTTGGTGTGGGGTATGTAATTTGACTTCGCCAACGGTATCAGAGTTAAGCCAATCAGGTATGCCAATTATTTCGGTCGCGATACGTTCAGGTGAAACATCTCGCTTAATCAAGGGAATGGAAAACAAGGAATTAACGTTTCCTGTGATTAACGATACCAGCGGTCAGCTTTCCAATGCGGTTGGGGTCAGCGCAACTCCCACATTTATGGTAATTGATAACGGTGAATTAGTTAGCTTTACATCGGGCTGGACTAGCTCTTATGGTCTAAAAATGCGTATGTGGTTGGCATCCTTTTAACTTTCCACCATCCCCTTTGACCTAAAAAAGGGGACTTTTCTGCCTATAAGTTTAATTTATCATTATGGTAAACTCATTTGGCTATATAAATAATAAAATAGGTGAATGGGATGGCTATGTTTAAAAAAGTGGTTGGATTATTTTTAGGCGCGGTATTAATCACGGGATGCTCCCCTGATGTGGAAGAAAAAACGACAACTAAAGAACCATCAGGAACAATAGAAAATTCAAAAATAGAACAGCGTTATGATGAAATAAAAGCTAATTCAACAGAAGATAAAATCAATGCGTTTAATGCAAAAGGAGATGATGACCCAACGATGTTACGGGGTATTTTTCTATCTGACATGGCGGAATCATTGCCTATGCTGATTGATGACGTAACACTATTGACGGAAGTGACTGCTAAAAATGGCATGTTATTTTACCAATACACTATCAAAGGGATCCCTGACAATATATTGGAAGGTGATAGCTGGCAGCAAAATATGCGTGAGATTTTAAATCGCAACTATTGCGGTAAAAATGCAGGTATGGATATTTTGCATGAAATGTTTCCCGAAGGCATTACGCATAATTATCATAAGTCTAACAAACTCATTTTTACCTATATTGTTACCCCTGCAATTTGCCAATAGCATTCATTGGAATGCCTGATAATATTTGTTTATCAGGCATATCAATGATTAAAATTCTAAATTACGAATAAAACGGTAGTCCGCTGATTGTGGTTTTAAACGATACAAATTAGCGGGTCGGCCACGCTCGTGGCGTTTTTCTCCGGTATCAATTAACAAATCAGCTTGTTCGAGTCGGCGCCTAAACGATTTATTTTGTAAAGGCTTACCAATCAAAACTTCATGGACATGTTGTAGCTCTGCTAAGGTAAAAACGTCAGGTAATGCAAAACCTGGAACTATCGAATAGAGTGATTTTTGCTTTAGGCGCTCTCTCGCTTGTTGATAAAGTTTGAGGTGGTCGAATGCAAGAGTCAGTTGTTCAATTTCATCAATAGAAACCCATTTTACAGAATCCACGGTATCAATATGGGCTTCGCAGGCTTGGTAAGCAATTAGAGCTGTGTAGCAAACAGTGACAGACCAGCCGCGAGGGTCTCGTTGGTGGTTTCCTTCCGTACAAAGTTGCTCAACATAAGGAGGAATAACTCCTGTTTTTTCTTTTAGTTTACGTAAAACAGTCTCTTCTAAGGTTTGATCATTTTGCTCATCAATAAATCCTCCCGGTAAGCCCCATTTCCCTTTTTCAGGGAAACTTGCTCGCTCAACCAGTAATACTTTCAACGTGTTTTCATGGTAAGTAAATAAAACGGCATCGACAGTGAGTAAAGGCGATAAATAATCTTTTCTGTCATAACTAGCAAGAAACTCTTTTTCATTCATATTGTTACCACTTATCGCTAAAGATGAAGTTTAGGGTTAAATCATACAGGTAAAAATAGTTATTGTCATTAAGACATTTAATGCTTGACTTGTTTGTGTCTATAGGACAATAATCAATTAAGGTCATAAAGACAATAATGAGGAATCCACTATGATTAACTTTAAATATTTCAAAGCAGACTCATCAACTTTTGTTATTCAATCGGTGAATGGGAAAGTGCGTAAGCAAGGTAAGGGGCTCAGTTTTTGGTATAACTCCGATAAAACTTCCATTGCGGCACTTCCATTAAATGCCCAAGAAGCCCCATTTATTTTTAATTTACAAACGTCTGATTTCCAAAGTTTACGTATCCAGGGGCAAATTTCTTTTCAGGTAAAGCAGCCGGAAAAAACCGCGGACGTCTTAAATTTTAATTTATCTAAGGATGGGAAAAGCTATTCTTCTGAAGATCCCCTTAAATTAAGTGACCGAGTTGTGCGAGCAGCTCAAACAGTGATTCAAGCCAAAATACAAACTACTTCATTGCGAGATGCATTATTGATTAGCCAATCATTAGTGATTTTGGTGAACCAGCAATTAGCAGAGCAGGCGGTTATTGAGTCACTGGGAATTGAAATTTTGGATGTTTCTATTTCTGCCATCGCACCATTACCTGAAACGCTCAAAGCGTTAGAAGCACAAGCGAGAGAATCCATACTGAAAGAGGCTGATGATGCCATTTATGCAAGACGTAAGTTTTCTGTAGAACAAGAGCGAACAATTAAAGAAGCTGAATTAGAAACAGATTTATCTGTTCAGGCCAAAGAACAACAAATTGAAGAGGCTCGTCTTGATAATGAGCGAAAAATATTGCGAGAGCGAGCCGAAATAGAGCAAGAAGAGTTAATTGCACAAGTAAGTGCAGAGGCAAAACGCAATGAGCTGGTTGCGCTTAGTGTTGAAAACCAGCGTATACAGTCTGATGCAGATGCTTATTCCATTGAATCTAAAATGAAAGCTTATAGCCAATTACCCGTTGAAAACTTAAAAGCGTTAGCGTTGGCTAAAATGGGACCTGAGCAGTTGATGGCGATGGCATTCGAATCATTGGCACAAAATGCTGGAAAAATTGGTGAGCTCAATATATCGCCTGATTTATTTAGCCAGTTAATGAAAAAAGGAGGTAAATAATGCAAAGGAATAATGACGTGCGATTTGTATTAGTCATGCGTAAAACGCGTTTACAGGAATTGATTGAACGCTTTAACACCTGGCCTCAAGCCAAATTTTACTTGGAGCATAACCATGTTGAAGTCAGCGATTATTTAAATGAGCATGATTTATATCAGCGCCAATTAGTACAAGCCGAATCGGTATTGAAATCATTGGGTAGATTTCAATTATTGGAACGAAAATTATTGCCTAGTTACCAATTTTCTAAACACGATATTGTTGTTGTCATTGGCCAAGATGGTTTAGTGGCGAATACCTTGAAATACTTAAATGGACAGCCAGTTATTGCTATTAACCCTGATCCTGAAAGGTGGGATGGCCAACTACTTCCTTTTGAAATAGGCCAATTGCAGGAAGTCGTGATAAATACCTTAAAAGGAAAAATAGAGCAAAAAATAGTGACTTTTGCACAAGCTACAACCAATGATGGGCAATCACTATTAGCGGTAAACGATTTATTCATTGGCCCGAAAAGCCACACTTCGGCACGCTATTTATTGAACTGGAATGGGGAACAAGAGTTTCAATCATCTTCTGGAATAATTATATCCACAGGACTTGGGTCAACGGGGTGGTTTCAATCTATTTTAGCGGGAGCACAGGCCATTATGGGAGTAAGTACTCACCCGTTGGCAAAAGGATTTGGTTGGGGGGAAAGTAAATTACAATTTAGTGTTAGGGAGCCGTTTTTAAGTAAAACGACAGGAACCAAATGGGTATTTGGCACGATTGAGCCGAGTAGCCCGTTAGCTGTTGAGTCATTAATGCCAGATAACGGCGTTATTTTTTCTGATGGCATTGAAGATGATTTCTTACAATTTAATTCAGGCTGTATTGTGACGGTGAAGATTGCGGACACACAGGGGTTATTGGTTGCTTAGCTAATTCCCCACCTCATTTACAGGTACCGAGGTGGGGTCAACATCGTTACTTTTGACGTCTATTCATAGCAAAACCAAGAATACCAAACATAATGGCGATTCCCCACATTGGATGATTACTCCAACGTGCGTAAGGGGTTAGCCCTGTTGTCGGTGTGACTTCAGTGGCAAGAGTCGCTGTTTTAAATTGTGGTAGCATATCTTGTATTGAACCATCCGCACGGATCACCGCAGTTATTCCGTTATTAGTGGAACGTAATAATGGGCGTCCCAATTCTAACGAACGCATACGTGCCATTTGGAAATGCTGCCATGGGCCGATAGATTGGCCAAACCACGCATCATTTGAAACAGTAAGTAAGTAGTCGCTATCAGGTTTAAAATTATCTCTGACCTGTGTACCTAAGATAATTTCATAACAAATAGCGGCAGTGAGGTGAATATTCCCTACAGCGAGTTGGGCTTGTTGGTAATCACCACGGCTGAATCCAGACATCGGTAAGTTAAAAAACGGTGCAATAGGGCGCAGGATATCTTCTAATGGAACAAACTCCCCAAATGGCACTAAATGATGTTTGTTATAACGGTTTTTTGATGGGTAGAGATACGGGTTTTTATCCCCTAATACAATAATCGTATTAAAGAACTCATATTCCCCATCCATTGGCCTTGCATCAACGATCCCTGTGATTAATTGAGTGTTCGAAGCCGCTAACAGCCGGTCGAGGGATTTTAGCCATGCTTGGTTATCCAGTTCAACAGAAGGTACGGCAGATTCAGGCCAGATAATTAGCGATGCTTTACCAATATAAGGACGAGATAACTCCATATAGGTATCTTTGGTTTTCTGTAAAAAACTGGCTTCCCATTTCATTGATTGCGGGATATTACCTTGAACTAATGCCACCTGCATTTTGTTGTCTTCAAGCGGGGTAAACCACTGAATATTTTTGGCAACTAATGGGGCAAACAGTAAAACTACCGCTGTGGCTAATGCAATAAAGCTACGACGTAGGATAGCGAGCACTAACAAACCACTAATGCTAAATAATAGCAATGTGATCATTTCGACGCCGAATATTGGAGCGAGCGATTTCATGGGGCCATCAATTTGGCTGTAGCCAAATTGCAGCCATGGGAAACCAGTGAGAACCCAACCACGTAAAAACTCAGTGACTTGCCACAGGGCAGGAGCAAGAAATACTAAACGCCAAATATTGGCATGTGGGGCAAATTTAGCCATCAATGCCCCAAAAAGCCCCGTATAAAGGGAAAGGTATGCTGCCAAAAGAATGACAATAAAGACGTTAACAGGCCCTGGCATCCCCCCAAAATCCGCGATACTGACGTAAACCCAGTTAACGCCACTACCGAATAAGCCAAATCCCCAAGCGAAACCGATAGCAAAAGATTGCTTGGCTGTGCGCTGCAAGGTCAGTAATTGGAGAAAAAGGATAGAAAGAAGTGCGGCAGGCCAGATGTCAAAAGGCGAAAAAGCCAGCGTTCCACTGGCTCCGAAAATTAAAGCCAGCAGTAACCGCAACCGCTGACTTTGATAAATAGACGTTGAGTTCATTAAGTCTGTTCTTCTTCCAAAGTTGGAACTGGCGCGTCGTCTGGAATTTTCACGTGAAGCAGAAGGATCCGGCGACTATCTGCCATCGCAACTTTAAATTGATAGTTGTCAATTGTGATGGTTTCACCACGAGAAGGTAGATGACCGAAGGCTTGCATAACGAGGCCACCGACCGTATCAACCTCTTCGTCACTAAAATGAGTCCCAAAGGCTTCATTGAAATCTTCAATCTGCGTAAGGGCGCGCACAGAATAAGAATGGCGGCTAAGTTGACGAATATCAACATCGTCTTGGTCGTCGTATTCGTCTTCAATTTCGCCCACGATGAGCTCTAAAATATCTTCAATGGTCACTAGACCAGAAACACCACCAAACTCATCGATAACGATAGCCATATGGTAGCGTTGAGAGCGGAATTCTTTGAGTAGTCTGTCTACTCGCTTACTTTCAGGGACAACAACCGCTTGGCGTAATACCTTATCGATACTAAAAGGCTCAGCGTCAGTACGCATAAATGGCAGTAAATCTTTTGCCATTAATAACCCTTCGATATGGTCTTTATCTTCACTAATAACAGGGAAGCGTGAGTGAGCAGAGTCAATAATGACATCAAGGCACTCATCAAGCGTTTGGTTACGTTTTAAGGTAACAATTTGGGAACGCGGGATCATAATGTCGCGCACACGCTGATCCGCAATATCCATTACCCCTTCAAGCATTTCGCGGGTGTCAGGATCGATCAAATCGTTCTGTTCAGAGTCGCGGATTAATTCGACCAAATCATCACGATTTTTAGGTTCACCATGGAATAGGTGATTTAACAGTGCAAAGAACCCTTTCTTAGGACCAGGGTTATCGCTACTCGAAGAGTTATCGTCGCTCATGGCGGTTAATTTTTTTTTCCTCAAAAAATACTCGTCATACTTCGAACCGC
>NZ_JAMPPJ010000034.1:0-37969 GCF_028481025.1 Providencia sp. PROV150
AAAACAATATTTCCAACTAAATTTCTTTTTGTATCTCGAGATTTTTGGCTAACCACATTCTCGTCTCAACGGCGGCCTATATTACTGATTTCTGACGAGGGTGCAATGATTTTTTTTAAAAAAAAGTTTAAATGCGCACTTATCATACTGATAACCCCGAAATATTCGGTAATATTGCTTCGGGGCTATAAATTAAAGTGTACTCAGCTTTTTTTCGGCTAATTTTGAACCAGCACTGTTTGGATATTGTTTCAATACCTGTTGGTAAACAGCTTTCGCTTTATCTTTTTGTCCCTTATCTTGCATGATCAGCCCAACTTTATATAAGGCTTCGCTGCTTTTTTGGGATTTAGGATACTGCTTAACTACAGTGGCGAAATAAAAAGCAGCATCGTCTTTGCTACCTTTATTGTAGTTTAACTGCCCCAGCCAATAGTTGGCGTTAGATTGATACCCAGACTTAGGGTAGGCTTTAATAAAACCTTGTAATGCACCTATTGCTTGGTCAATTTGAGCTTTGGATTTGCTTTCCATCGCTAATTTGACTGCAGCATTGTAATCATCTTTCTCATTTCCACCTGTATTGGCCGCTGCCGTAGGTGTCGCTGAGGAAGATGATCCATTTGATGCGCTAGTGTCAGGTGTTGCTGTATCGCCTGAGGTTGCTGAATTACCACCGCCCGCATTGTCTAATTGCATGTATAAATCTTTCTGACGCTCAATGACTTGATTCAATTTGTATTCACTTTCTTGAATCTGACCACGTAACATGTCGATGTCGCGTTGATTGTCAGCGAGTTGCTGTTGAATTTGATACAGAATTTGACCTTGAGAGCTAACTGCTGTCTCAAGTTGGGTAAGGCGGTCTGCTGTTGAACCAGATCCGACATTGTTGATTGGCGCTTGGGCAATAGCGGCCCAAGGGGCCGCTACGCCAACCAATAACGACAGACCGACTAGTAAGTGTCTGAAGTTACTGTTCATAATAGATAATTTCGCTTATCTATTAGTATGCAATGACTGCACGACGGTTTTTCGCGTAGTCTGCTTCAGTGTGACCTAACACAGCTGGTTTTTCTTTACCGTAAGAAACCAGTGAAACTTGGTCACCAGAAACACCTTTGCTTTGCAGGTACATTTTAACTGCATTAGCACGACGCTCGCCCAGCGCGATGTTATATTCTGGAGTACCACGCTCATCCGCATGACCTTCAACAACAACACGTACAGATGGGTTGCTACGCAGGAATGCTGCGTGTGCATCTAACATTTCAGCGTATTCTGGAGATACGTTGTATTTGTCAAAGCCAAAGTAAACAGTGTTGTTTTGTTGCAGCTGTTCCATTTGCTGACGTGCCAGCTCTTCCGCAGACAGACCAGTATTAGTTTGGTTAGTAGAAGTATCTACGCCATCTTGGTCATTGTTTTTGTTAGAGCTACAAGCTGCGACTGCCATGATTGGTAACGCGATCATCAGCCCTTTAAGCACTTTATTCAGTTGCATCGTTTTGATCCTTAATATTTTTTGCCACACATTATTATTATGCATCACAGATACGGCGACCAGGCAGGAAATTTAACCTGTCCATCGGTAGCCGGAAGACGCGCTTTGAAACGCCCGTCGGTCGAAACTAGCTGCAATATAGTCCCCAAGCCTTGAGAGGAGCTATAAATTACCATAGTGCCGTTAGGTGCGATACTCGGCGTTTCATCTAGGAACGTTTTCGTTAAAAATTCAACGTTATTCGTTGCCAGATCTTGTTTGGCGACATGTTGCTGACCGCCACCGGAGCTGACCATCACTAAGAAAGTACCATCCGGGCTAACATCAGCGTCCTGATTTTGTGTTCCTTCCCAGGACACACGCTCAGGGCTGCCACCATTAATATTCATTTTATAAATCTGCGGACGTCCTGCCTGATCTGAAGTATAGACTAAAGTTTGGCTATCTGGCATCCAACTTGGCTCGGTATTGTTACTACGGCCATCGGTTACCTGACGAATTTGCCCACTCGCTAAGTCCATTACATATAAATTCAAGCTGCCTGTTTTAGACAATGCAAATGCCAGTTTAGTACCATCCGGAGAGAATGCAGGTGCCCCATTGTGACGAGGGAATGATGCTACCTGACGAACCGCTCCTGTCGATAAGGTTTGAATGACAAGTGCTGAACTGCCGCTTTCAAATGTAACATAAGCCAGTTTTTCACCATCTGGTGACCATGCTGGCGACATCAAAGGTTCTGGTGAACGGTGAACCGTAAACTGGTTAAAACCGTCGTAATCAGAAACACGTAATTCATATGGATACTGACCGCCTTTGTTGACAACAATATAAGCAATACGTGTACGGAATGCACCACGAATACCTGTCAATTTTTCAAAGACTTCATCACTTGCAGTATGCGCTGCATAACGTAACCATTCTTTTGTTACTTTATATTGGTTCTGAGATAAAACAGCACCTGGATTAGCCGCGACATCGACTAACTGATAGCTAACAACAAAGCTACCATCTGCTGCAGGCTGTACTTGCCCCACAACAACTGCGTTAATACCTAACGCTGTCCACGCTTCAGGAATCACTTCAGAAGCGGTACCTGGTTGTTGAGGCATACGGCTTGGTTCGATAGGGTTAAATTTCCCGCTATTGCGTAAATCAGCACCGACTATTTGGCCGACTTCTTGTGGTGGTGCACCAGCACCTGACCATTTAAACGGAACAACACCAATAGGTTGAGCTGAGTTAACGCCTTCAGTGATCTCAATACGTATTTCAGCCTGAGCCACTGTCGCCCATAGCATTAGGAACCCTAAAACTACTTTAAAAGCCTGCTTCATTCTTATCTCCCTTACTGCGGATTATTTACTACCGCAATAATTCGCTGAATTTTAACAAAGGTATAATAACAAAACTAGATACCACACAAACTATTTATGCTATTGCCTTAATAATATCAATACAGACTGCTCTGAGTTATTGAATATTAAGGTTTAAACACAACCGTGCTACCTGCTTTATTAAACGTATCATAGACTTCTCTGCTAGGTGGTTTAGGCATCGTTGCAAGTTTTGCTGCTCGGATTGCTGCATCACAGAGTGCCGCGTCATTGGCCGGGCTATTTTTTGGTGTAATACTCACCAATAACCCATCTGGCGCGAGCTTCAATTGAAGTTCACAAGTACGCCCACGGAAAGTATCTGAATCATAAAACTTACTTTGGATAGCCGCTTTGACTTTACCAGCATAGCTGTCCACATCAGCATTGGATGCCCCTGATTTTTTACCGCCACCTTTTCCAGCTGCAGCTTCGCCACCTTGCTTGCTAGGGCCTGATGCCGTTAAATCACCAAGCAAATCGTCAACGGAAGCCGCATTTTTTGCAGCCTCAGCCTTAGCTTTTGCCGCTTTGGCTTTCGCTTCTTTATCTGCTTTTTCTTTGGCTTCCTTATCGGCTTTAGCTTTAGCTTCTTTCTCAGCTTTTACTTTAGCGTCCTTTTCTGCTTTTTCCTTGGCTTCTTTTTCGGCTTTCTCTTTAGCTTCTTTTTCAGCTTTGGCTTTCGCCGCTTCTGCTTCTTTCTGAGCTTGTGCCTCAGCTTTTGCCTTTTCAGCGGCTTGCTCTTTAATTAATTTTTCTTTTTCTGCTTTCGCTTTCGCGGCAGCTTCTTCAGCTATTTTTTGCTCTTCCTTCGCTTTTTTAGCCGCTTCTAACGCTTTTTTCTGTTGTTCTTCGGCTTGCTTTTGTTGCTCTGCCGTTGCACGCTCAGTTTTAATACGCTCTTCTTCAAGCTGCTGAAGACGCTTTTGTTCCTTTTCTTGCTGCTCTCTAAGCTCAGCCTCTTGCTTTTGTTCTTGCTCTTTACGCTCTTTCGCCGCTTGTCTGACGTTATTTTGCTGCCTTTGCATTTCTTCATATTGCTCAACAACCACGCCAGGGTCAACCATCACCGCATCGATGACAGTTCCCTCTTCCCCGCCACCACCAAGTTTGACGACGGAAACTAAAGAGCCTATAACAATCAAGCCGATCAATAGGACGTGCAATACAATTGACATCACTAATGATCGATTTAAGTTATCTTTTTTCTCTTTTGTCTTTCCCACTCTGGTATCCAAAAAAAGAATTGTGACTTATTCAAACGACAATAACCCAGCCTAAATAGGCTGAGTCATCAAGCCAACCGATTTTATCCCTGCGCTGTGTAATATATTCAGCGCCTTAATCACTTCTTCATAAGGGACTTCTTTTGCTCCACCAATCAAGAAAATCGCTTTTGGATTTTTCTCTAATTGAGATTTTGCTTCTGCCGCAATTTGCTCTGGTGGTAACAATTCTAAAACCTCACCATCAAGACGCATATTATATTGGCCAACCCCCGACACTTCTAAAATAATCGGTGGGTTATCACTTGATGAGACGGTTTGTGTATCTGTTGCATCCGGCAATTCAACTTCCACACTTTGAGAAATAATCGGTGCTGTTGCCATAAATATCAGCAACAGTACCAACAATACGTCCAGTAATGGAACAATGTTGATTTCGGATTTCAGCTCACGTCTGCGACTTGTGCGCGCCATTCGCTTATCTCCCCCGTCTTATTTCTTATCAGCAGAGAAAGCTTGACGATGCAAGATGGCTAAAAACTCTTCCATAAAGTTATCGTAGTTTTGCTCTAATTTGCTGACACGTAAGTTCAAACGGTTAAATGCCATAACTGCAGGGATCGCTGCAAACAAACCAATTGCGGTTGCAATCAATGCTTCAGCAATACCCGGTGCAACCATTTGTAATGTTGCTTGTTTTACCGCGCCCAATGCAATAAATGCATGCATAATCCCCCAAACGGTACCAAATAAACCAATATAAGGGCTAATTGAGCCAACAGTACCTAAAAATGGGATATGCGCTTCAACTGATTCAAGTTCACGATTCATTGAGATACGCATTGCACGAGAAGCCCCCGTGACTACCGCATCTGGCGCATGAATATTCGCTTGGTGTAAACGAACGAACTCTTTAAAACCAGAATGGAAAATTTGTTCGGCACCACTCAATTCATCACGGCGAGCTTGGCTTTCTTTATATAAGCGCGATAACTCGATACCTGACCAGAACTTATCTTCAAATGCTTCAGCCTCACGAGTTGCCGCATTTAAAATTTTCGTTCTTTGAATAATGATCGCCCATGATGCGATAGAAAAACCGATCAAAACGAACATAATGAGCTGAACCAAAAGGCTCGCTTTAAGGAATAAATCCAGGATATTCATGTCAGTCACTGTTTAAACTCCGCGACAATAGACTTAGGAAGCGCAATCGGCTTCATTTTTGATGTGTCCACACAAGCAATAAGGGCATTTGCCCCACAAAGCAGGTTACCTTGCGAATCAACTAACCTTTGCTGAAAAGTTAATGACGCGCGTTTCATTTCAATAATTTGCGTTTCAACTTCCAGCAGGTCATCTAGCTTAGCGCCTTTGACAAAATCAATTGTCATGCTTCGCACAACGAAGCCAAGGTTTTCAGCAAGCATACTTTGTTGATTGATACCTTTATTTCGCAGCATTTCGGTTCTTGCTCGCTCAAAAAAGGCTAAATAGCGTGCATGATAAACAACACCGCCCGCATCTGTATCTTCATAATACACGCGAACAGGCCAGCGAAATAACATAACAATCACTCCGTCTTAGGTTAAATTAATTAACGGTGCCACTATACGCAAGACAGTGCCAGTTTGGAATCACTTTGAAAGTAAAGATATCAAAAATAATTATGGGTCCATTGACCCATAATTAGCAATTAGAATTATCTAAAGACCTGAAAAAGTCCCCAAATAAGAATGATGGCAGCTGGCAATGGATGGAAAATTGCACGGAAGATAACTTTTTTAGGTTTAAAACCCACACCAAAAATCATCGCGGTACATGTTGCCCATATTAACAACAGCCCTTGCCATATCTGAAATGAACTCGTTTTCGCAGCAAATAGGGTTGGATCCCACATGACTGCACCTGCAGTTACTAAAGCTAAAATAAGGATAAGGGCCCTTATCGGCCCCTTATCCAATAGCTGATAGGTTTTATCCACCAGCATTTTTATTACTCACCATCTTTAGCTGTTTTAGAGTCTTCTGAGTGCTCTAATGCTAATGCTGCAATCACTGCAAAACTACAAGCTAACAGCGTGCCGAGGATCCAGGCGAAATACCACATAGTTATGCTCCTTAATACAGTGAGTGCTTGTTGCCTTCGATGAAGTTTTTGTCCAAACGACCGAACATTTTATAGTAACACCATGCGGTGTATGCCAGTACGATTGGAACAAAGATAATAGCAACAACAGTCATCACTTGCAGTGTAAACAAGCTAGATGTTGCATCCCACATGGTCAAACTTGCGTTTGGCATGATGCTTGAAGGCATGATGAATGGGAACATTGCTACACCACAGGTTAAAATGATACAAGCGATAGTTAATGAAGAACTCACAAACGCCCAACCATTTTTGTCTGCTTTACTAAACAGCATTGTGACTAACGGTAGTGCTACACCCAGAGCAGGCAACGCCCACAGAATTGGGTAAGTGTTGAAATTAGTCAACCAAGCACCTGATTCAACTGCGACTGTCTTGTTTAGTGGGTTAGAAACACTCAATGTATCGATAGTTGAAGTAACAACATAACCATCAATACCCATTACTAACCAAACACCTGCGCCTGCGAAAGCAACTAAAGTAACTAATGCACAGATATAAGTCGCTTTACGAACACGTAAGTACAGTTCACCCGTGGTACGCATTTGCAAATAAGTTGCACCTTGCGTCACAATCATCATTAAGCCGACAACACCCGCTAACAGACCATATGGGTTTAGCAGACCAAACAGGTTACCTGTATAAGTCAGGTACTGCTGGTTATCGATTTGTAGTGGAACACCTAATAACAGGTTACCAAACGCAACACCGATAACTAATGGTGGAACGAAACCACCAATAAACAGACCCCAGTCCCACATATTACGCCATTTTGGGTTCTCCAGTTTTGAACGGTAGTCGAAACCAACCGGACGGAAGAACAATGCTGCTAATACCAAAATCATAGCGACATAAAAGCCGGAGAATGCCGCAGCATAAACTTGTGGCCATGCAGCGAACATAGCACCACCCGCAGTGATTAACCAAACTTGGTTACCATCCCAGTGAGGTGCAACAGCGTTAATCATGATACGGCGTTCAGTATCTGTTTTACCTAAGATAGGTAATAAGAAGCCAACGCCCATGTCAAAGCCATCTGTGACAGCAAACCCAATCAGTAATACACCGATAAGGATCCACCACACAAATCGAAGAACTTCATAATCAAACATAAGTGGACTCCTATTTACTGAACGTCGTGTGCAGAAGTGTTTTTCTGTTCAAAGTGGTAACGACCGGTTTTCAGGCTACTTGGCCCTTTACGAGCGAATTTGAACATTAAGAACATTTCAGCAATTAAGAACAGTGTGTACAGACCACAGATCAATACCATAGAGAAGATCAGGTCATGGGTTGTCAAGTTGGAGTGTGCAACCGAAACCGGTAACACTTCACCAATTGCCCATGGCTGACGACCATATTCAGCAACGAACCAACCCGATTCAATTGCAATCCATGGTAATGGAATACCGAGTAGTGCAATACGCAGCAATAGTTTATTTTGACCAATACGGTTACGAACTACTGACAGGAATGCCCAGCCAATAATCAACAGTAACAGGAAGCCAACACCAACCATGATACGGAATGCCCAGAACAGAGGCCCAACGTTAGGAATACTATCTTTCACTGCTTTTTGGATTTGAGCTTCAGTTGCATCAACAACATTTGGTGCATATTGTTTTAACAGAAGACCATATCCAAGATCTTTTTTGCTTGCTTCGAATGCCGCACGCAGTTCAGGATCTTTATTACCTGCAAGAAGTTCTTGTAACTGACCGTATGCAATCATACCGTTACGAATGCGAACTTCGTGTTGTTTCATTAGGTCTTTCAAGCCTAAAACAGGTGTGTCGACAGAACGGGTTGCAATGATACCCATCGCCCAAGGAATCGAGATAGCAAATTTATTTTCTTGTTTCTCGGTATCTGGCCAAGCGATTAAGTTAAACGCGGCTGGAGGAGCATGAGTTTCCCACTCAGCTTCAACGGCTGCAAGTTTCGTTTTTTGTACGTCACCCATTTCGTAACCTGATTCATCACCAAGAACGATAACAGATAGAACCGCTGCAATACCAAAACTTGCCGCAATTGCAAAAGAACGCTTAGCAAAAGCAACATCACGACCTTTAAGCAGGTAGTAAGAGCTAATACCTAAGATAAACATTGCACCGGTACAATAACCTGCAGCAACTGTGTGGACGAATTTAACTTGTGCGACTGGGTTCAAGACTAGCTCAGAGAAGCTAACCATTTCCATACGCATGGTTTCAAAGTTGAAATCAGCAGCGATTGGGTTTTGCATCCAACCGTTCGCGACCAAAATCCACAGAGCAGAGAAGTTAGAACCTAAAGCAACTAACCATGTTACAGCAAGGTGTTGTTTTTTGCTTAAACGATCCCAACCAAAGAAGAATAAACCAACAAAGGTAGATTCTAAGAAGAACGCCATCAAACCTTCGATTGCAAGAGGTGCACCGAAGATATCTCCAACGTAGTGAGCGTAGTAAGACCAGTTAGTACCGAATTGGAACTCCATGGTCAAACCCGTTGCAACACCCAGAGCAAAGTTAATACCAAATAACTTACCCCAGAACTTAGTCATATCTTTATAAATTTGTTTGCCTGACAGTACATATACCGTTTCCATGATCGCAAGCAAAAACGCCATACCTAGCGTTAATGGTACGAACAGGAAGTGATACATCGCAGTTAAGGCAAACTGTAATCGTGACAGTTCGACAATATCAAACATCTTGACTCCTTGCTCCTAGCAGGAAGACACCGACTTGCGGCAACCCAGCTTCCAGTTTTAAATACTTAGAAAGCCTCTTAACTACCAGCAAAAAATGCCTCAAAACAACAAATAATTAACAAAATTAAAAGAACAAACGTTACTATAATAATAGTACGCCTATCTTCACACACAATAAACTTCTTTTACGTGACTCAGATTTGAATTCTGAATTTACATCAATAATTATACCCTTTAATAGAAAACCGAGTATTTGATCGAGCACCAATTTAAGCAATTTGAACAAATAAAGCCAGAGGCAATGAATTGATTTACGTCAATTTTTTTCCTGTTGTTAATTGATATACCTGTCAGTCAATTAATGGTTATTTACTTGTTAAAATGCTGTTATTGATAATGATACAAATGTTCTTAATTTTTCCAAAGATTAACAAAAAATATAATCATTGAATTAAAGCCTCGAAAAAAGAATATTTAATTTGTAATAGTATCTTATTTTAAACTTATTATGAATTTTATTAATATAGCCGTTTTTATCAACTAAACGGTTATATTGGTTTAATTGAATTGCCGTCAATATTATAAAATTGACATGCCGCAATTTTGCTATTTTTTGCACAAAATGCGATTAGCGCCTCCCCTACTCGTCTAATTGCCCCTCATTATCAATTTTCCTTCATATAAGCCTGTAATACGCATTTTTAAGTATAGACACTCTTTTCAGAAAACCGCATAACCACATAAAATTTGTTTGAAATGTTTTTGTAAACCATAAAAAAACCCGCGCTCACATGAGCACGGGCTTTCGTCTCTTACTCTTACTAGTTGCCTAGCGAATCACTTATTTGTTCAGTAATGATTTTACTGCATCACCGATGTCTGCAAGGCTACGAACGGTTTTCACACCAGCCGCTTCTAATGCAGCAAATTTCTCATCAGCTGTGCCTTTACCGCCAGCGATGATTGCACCTGCGTGCCCCATACGTTTGCCTTTTGGCGCAGTTACACCTGCGATGTAACCGACAACAGGTTTAGTGACGTGCTCTTTAATATAAGCCGCCGCTTCTTCTTCTGCGTTACCACCGATTTCACCGATCATGACGATAGCTTCAGTTTGCGGATCCGCTTGGAATAATTTCAGGATATCAATGAAGTTTGAACCTGGGATTGGGTCACCACCAATACCTACGCAAGTCGATTGACCTAAGCCTGCATCTGTTGTTTGTTTAACAGCTTCATAAGTCAACGTACCTGAACGCGAAACGATACCGACTTTACCTGGCATATGGATATGACCAGGTTGGATACCAATCTTACATTCACCCGGAGTGATAACACCTGGGCAGTTAGGCCCAATCATACGAACGCCTGCTTCGTCTAATTTCACTTTCACTGTCAGCATATCCAACGTTGGGATACCTTCAGTGATGGTGATGATCAGTTTAATGCCTGCATCGATAGCTTCTAAAATAGAATCTTTACAAAATGGTGCTGGAACATAGATAACAGAGGCTGTTGCCCCCGTTGCTTCTACAGCTTCACGAACAGTGTTAAACACAGGTAGACCTAAGTGAACAGTGCCACCTTTACCTGGAGTCACACCACCGACCATTTGCGTGCCATAAGCAATCGCTTGTTCTGAGTGGAATGTACCTTGACCACCAGTGAAACCTTGGCAAATTACTTTAGTGTTTTTATCGATTAAAATAGACATTATTTAGCCTCCGCTGCTGCTACTGCTTTCTTAGCTGCATCTGTCAGGCTATTTGCAGCGATGATGTTCAAGCCGCTATCTGCCAGTTTTTTAGCACCTAACTCTGCATTGTTACCTTCTAAACGCACAACTACCGGTACATTTACGCCAACTTCTTCAACTGCACCAATGATGCCGTCTGCAATCAGGTCGCAACGAACGATACCACCAAAGATGTTAACAAAAACCGCTTTCACGTTTTCATCAGAAAGAATGATTTTAAATGCTTCAGTTACACGCTCTTTTGTCGCGCCGCCGCCAACATCTAAGAAGTTAGCTGGTGCGCCGCCGTGTAATTTAACGATGTCCATCGTACCCATTGCAAGGCCTGCACCGTTAACCATACAACCGATGTTGCCGTCTAATGCAACATAGTTCAGTTCCCACTGAGCTGCTTGTGCTTCACGCGCATCTTCTTGTGATTCATCACGCAGTTCACGGATTTCAGGTTGGCGATATAACGCGTTGCTATCGATACCTAATTTACCATCTAAGCAAACTAAATCACCCGCAGTGCTGATAACCAGTGGGTTGATTTCAGCTAATGCTAAATCACGTTCTAGGAATAATGTTGCTAGACCCATGAAAATTTTTGCAAATTGGCTAACTTGTTTGCCAGTTAGACCTAATTTGAATGCTAACTCACGACCTTGGAAAGGCATTGGGCCAGTCAATGGGTCGATAATCGCTTTGTGAATTAACTCTGGGGTCTCTTCTGCGACTTTCTCAATTTCCACGCCACCTTCGGTAGAAGCCATGAACACAACGCGGCGAGTGCTACGGTCAACAACAGCACCTAAATAGAGTTCTTTATCAATGTCAGTCGCAGTTTCAACTAAAATTTGGTTTACTGGTTGGCCATTAGCATCTGTTTGATAGGTAACTAAGTTTTTACCTAACCAGTGTTCTGCAAACGCTTTAACTTCATTGATATCGCTAGTGACTTTCACGCCACCCGCTTTACCACGTCCACCAGCGTGAACTTGGCATTTAATTACCCATGGGCCGTTACCAATTTTTTTAGCTGCATCGACGGTTTCAGCAACTGATGAACAGGCATAACCTGTCGGTGCAGGCATCCCATAACGTGCAAACAACTGTTTTGCCTGGTACTCGTGTAAATTCATGATGTTCTATCCATAATTGAGTCTGAAGAGGCGTTTATTCGCCTCCTGCAATTGTTACTGATTTAGCAACCCGCGAACGGGTTGCATCGGTTACTTCAGACCGGGCAAGTTGTACCCTGCCCTGTTATGTTGCTATACGTCCAGCAGTAAACGAGTTGGGTCTTCCAGCATATCTTTGATAGCGACTAAGAAGCCAACTGACTCACTACCATCGATTAAACGGTGGTCGTAAGACAGTGCTAAATACATCATAGGAAGAATTTCTACCTTACCATTTACAGCCATAGGGCGGTCTTTAATCGCATGCATGCCTAAAATCGCGCTCTGTGGTGGGTTAATGATAGGTGTAGACATCAGAGAACCGAATACGCCACCGTTAGTGATAGTGAAGTTACCACCACTTAAGTCTTCGACAGTTAATTTACCGTCACGACCTTTGACAGCCAGTTCTTTAATTTTCTTCTCGATATCAGCCATGCTCATTGCATCGACATCACGCAGCACTGGCGTTACCAGACCACGTGGTGTTGATACAGCAATACTGATATCGAAATAGTTATGGTAAACCACATCATCGCCATCAATAGAAGCATTCACTTCTGGGTAGCGTTTCAGTGCTTCAACCGCAGCTTTAACATAGAAAGACATAAAGCCTAAACGGACACCATGACGTTTTTCGAATACTTCGCCATATTGTTTACGTAAGTCTTTGATTGGTTGCATGTTGACTTCGTTAAACGTCGTCAGCATTGCAGTCGTATTTTTCGCTTCTAACAGGCGCTCTGCGATACGTTTACGTAAACGAGTCATTGGAACACGTTTTTCACTACGGTGCGCTAATGGCGCTTGTGGCGCTTCTGGTGCTTTCGCCGCAGGTGTCGCAGATTTATTTGCCGCTAAATGTTTTTCAACATCTTCACGAGTTAAACGACCGCCAACGCCAGTCCCTTTGATATCCGCAGGGTTTAAATCGTGCTCTGCAATTAAACGACGAATAGCTGGTGTCAGCGCATCGTTGCTTTCTGTTTCTAAACTTGCAGTTTGACGTTGTGCAGGTGTTGACTCTTGTGCTTCTTTCACTTCAGCTGGAATGCCAGTGCTATCGCCTAAACGAATGCGACCCAGTAACTGCTTAGACAATACTGTTGCACCTTCATCTTCAACGATAGCTTCTAATACACCCGCTTCGCTTGCAGGAACTTCTAAAACGACTTTATCTGTTTCGATCTCAACCAGTACTTCATCACGCTGAACACTGTCACCTGGTTTTTTATGCCATGTGGCAACCGTAGCATCTGCAACGGACTCAGGAAGATCGGGAACAAGAATTTCTACGCTACTCATTTTCTATCCTTTAATTATTCAATGTTCAAAGCGTCATTAACCAGGGCTTTTTGTTGTTCCTGGTGTACGGACGTATAGCCAACTGCTGGAGATGAAGAAGCAGCTCGACCTGCATAACGTAAAGTTGCCCCAGCTGGGATAGCTTCACGGAAATTATGTTGACTGCAATACCAAGCACCTTGGTTTAATGGCTCTTCTTGACACCATACAAAGTCTTTTACATCAGTAAATTGCGCCAACGCTTTTTGGATATCTTCGTGTGGGAACGGATATAGCTGTTCGATACGCACGATAGCAACGTCAGTTTGTTCATTTTTACGACGCTGTTCTAACAGATCGTAATAGACTTTCCCTGAACACAGAACGACGCGTTTCACATTTTTCGGATTGATTTCATCGATTTCACCGATAACTGGCTCAAATGTACCATTAGCCAATTCTTCCATGCTAGAAACCGCTAACGGGTGACGCAGCAGAGATTTTGGTGACATCACAATCAGAGGACGGCGCATGCCACGTAAGGCTTGGCGACGTAACATGTGATAAACCTGAGCTGGTGTTGATGGCACACACACTTGCATGTTTTGGTCAGCACACAGTTGCAGGTAACGTTCTAAACGTGCAGATGAGTGCTCTGGCCCCTGACCTTCATAACCATGAGGCAGTAGCATTACCAGACCACACATACGACCCCATTTTTGCTCACCAGAGCTAATGAATTGGTCGATAACCACTTGCGCACAGTTAGCGAAGTCACCGAATTGTGCTTCCCAAATAGTCAATGCGCGTGGTTCTGTCGTTGCATAACCATATTCGAATGCTAATACGGCGTTTTCAGTCAGAACAGAGTCCCAAACATTAAAAACACCTTGCCCGTTATGGATATTCTGCAGTGGGACGTAAACTGAACCATTCGTTTGATTGTGAATAACTGCATGGCGATGGAAGAATGTACCACGGCCCGCATCTTCACCCGATAAACGTACAGGAACACCTTCATCAACCAATGTTGCGTACGCTAAAGTTTCAGCGGCGCCCCAGTCGAGAAGTTTTTCACCTTTCGCCATTTCGGCACGGTCTGCATAGATTTTCTCAACACGAGATTGCGCAACCACGCCTTCTGGAATAGTACTGACTTTAGTTGCCAGTTCAGTTAGGCGTTTAATATCAACGGTTGATTTGTATGATGCATCCCATTCATGGTTTAAATATGGAGCCCATGTGTATGAGTTCAGACCCATTTCACGGTATTCTTCAACCACACAGTTACCCGCATCTAACGCATCACGATACAGATTAACCATTTCAGTGACATCATTAGCACTTAACACATTTTCTGCAATTAAACGGTCTGCATAAATTTTACGTGGTGTTGGGTGCTGTTTGATTTTTTGATACATCACTGGCTGAGTTGCACTTGGCTCATCCGCTTCGTTATGCCCATGACGGCGATAGCATACTAAATCAATCATAACATCGCGTTTGAACGTGTTACGGAAATCCAGTGCCAAACGTGTTACAAATGCCACTGCTTCAGGGTCATCTGCATTCACGTGGAAAATTGGCGCCTGCACCATTTTAACGATGTCAGTACAGTATTCGGTTGAACGTGTATCTTTTGGATTTGAAGTAGTGAAACCAATTTGGTTATTAATTACGATACGTACAGTACCGCCAACTTCATAACCACGTGCTTGAGACATATTTAATGTTTCTTGCACAACGCCTTGGCCAGTTACTGCTGAGTCACCATGAATGGTAATTGGCAGAACCATATTGCTGCGGCCTTCATCCAGACGGTCACGACGAGCACGTACTGAACCAATAACTACAGGGCTAACAATCTCAAGGTGAGATGGGTTAAATGCTAATGCTAAGTGAACACGAGAACCTGCGGTTTCAAAATCAGAGGAGAAACCTTGGTGATACTTAACGTCACCCGCACTAGAGTGGTCTTTATGTTTCCCCGCGAACTCATCAAATAATTCGCCAGGTTTTTTACCTAAGATATTAACTAGAACGTTTAAACGACCACGGTGAGCCATACCCAAAACAACTTCACGGGTATCTTGCTTGCCTGCGTGGTGGATTAAATCTTTCAGCATTGGGATTAGTGAATCACCACCTTCCAATGAGAAACGCTTGGCACCTGGGAATTTAGCCCCAATGTAACGCTCAAGCCCTTCAGCTGCCGTTAATTCTGCTAAGAAGCGTTTTTTCTCTTCTACTGAGAAAATTTTAGATACGTCTACAGATTCAAGACGCTGCTGAATCCAACGTTTTTCTTCTGTATTTGTGATATGCATATATTCAGCACCGATAGAACCGCAATAAATACGTTTCAGGTGCTCATATAGCTCACTCAGCTTCATGGTTTCTTTGCCAATAGCAAATGAACCCACATTGAAGGTTTCGTTGAAGTCTTCTTTCGTCAGGTTGTGGAATGCTGGGTCTAAATCTGGAACAGATTCACGTTTCCAAAGACCTAACGGGTCAAGATTCGCATTTTGGTGCCCGCGGAAGCGGAACGCATTGATTAATTGCAAAACTTTGACTTGTTTTGCGTCGATAGCTGGATCGCTAACAGAGGTGTGATAACGTGTAGAGTCTTTTGCTAAGCGACGGAAGTAATCGCGCGCTTGGGAGTGGAATTGTTCACCGCTAGTACCTAATGCCGCACCAGGTAGTTGATCAAAAATTGCTTTCCACTCGGCATCGACAGAGTTAGGGTCAGTCAGATAATCTTCATAGAGCTGTTCTATATAAGTCTGGTTCGCGCCTGCCAGAAAGCTTGAATCCAGCCAGTCCTTCATTACGCCGTTCTGCATTGTGATCCCTTAAGCTTTTAAAGCTTTAGTTTTCGCCGTGGTTAACTAATCGCCGCATTTAAGCGACCTCGATAAAGGTTCTCTTGGACGTGCTTTATGCATGTTCTCTCTTTGGGAGGCCCTTTATCAGTAAGGGTTTCCCTTTTAAGGAACCTTTAAAAACTGGCTGCGGTTTTTAAAGGCCCCTATGCTTGGGCTGTCGTCTTCATCTTTTTTTGCAGTTGGCTATTTTTTCTACTTTTTGCTGTTACTTTCTTTGCTTTCACTTTTTTACGCTTTTGTAATGACAACGTTTTAATAAGTACTACTTTTTATGGGTGACAATGTTACTTTCTGACGCTCTTTGTTGGTATTTCGTTTTCGCGCTTTTGTGAGCTTCCGCGCATTTAAATCATGTCATTGTTTTTACTTTACGCGTTTCTTTTAACTTATGTTTTTATTTTGTGCTATTTCATTTTAACCCACAGCACCTGAGCACTGCGGGTTAAATATGCATCATTAAGCACTATGTTTTAGTAACATAGATTTAATATGACCGATAGCTTTCGTTGGATTTAGTCCTTTAGGGCATACATTGACACAATTCATGATGCTATGACAGCGGAAGACACTAAAAGCGTCGTTCAGATCATCTAATCGCGAATCGGTTTCTGTATCACGGCTATCAATTAAGAAGCGATACGCCGCCAGCAAGCCTGCAGGCCCGATAAACTTGTCCGGATTCCACCAGAAAGATGGGCAAGAAGTCGAACAACATGCACACAAAATACACTCATATAAACCATCGAGTTTTTCACGTTGTGCAGGAGTTTGTAAATTCTCACGCGCCGGTGGGTTCTTATTATCATTAATAAGATATGGACGAATTTTTTCATATTGGGTATAGAATTGTGTCATATCGATAATCAGGTCACGTACAACAGGCAGACCTGGTAATGGACGAATGACAATTTTCTTCCCACCACGGATTAACGCGGATAATGGCGTAATACATGCCAACCCGTTTTTACCGTTCATGTTCAGACCATCAGAACCACATACCCCTTCACGACAAGAACGACGGAAGGATAATGTTGGGTCTTGCTCTTTAATTTGGATTAACGCATCCAGCAACATCATGTCACGCCCTTCAGGAACTTCTAGCGTGTAATCTTGCATACGTGGTGCGTTGTCCACATCAGGATTGTAGCGATAAATCGAAAATTGTAATTTCATAGTTTATTTCTCCGCAACTGGATTAACACCACGCATTAGTAGGTACGAATTTTCGGTGGGAAGGCTTCACGCAGTTTTGGCTGCATGTTGACTTCACGACGCGTCATCGTTTCAGATTGCGGTAAATATAATGAGTGACATAACCAATTCGCATCATCTCGCTCTGGGTAGTCAAAGCGGCTATGCGCACCACGGCTTTCTGTACGGAAGTTTGCAGCTTGTGCCGTTGCATAAGCCGTTTCCATCAGGTTATCCAGTTCTAAACATTCGATACGCTGAGTATTAAACTCAGTCGAGGTATCATCAAGACGTGCATTTTGCAGGCGCTCACGAATCACTTTCAGCTCTTCTAAACCTTTCGCCATGGCATCACCTTCACGGAATACCGAGAAGTTATGCTGCATACAGGTTTGCAGTGCTTTACGGATTTCAGTTGGGTCTTCACCAGTACGTGCACCTTCCCAACGGTTAAAACGAGTCATCGCTGCATCGATATCAGATTCAGACGCATCACGCATTGAACCTTGTTCCATGATTGACTCTTTCAAATGCAGACCCGCTGAACGACCAAATACCACTAAGTCGAGGAGTGAGTTACCGCCTAATCGGTTAGCGCCGTGTACTGATACACAGGCAATTTCGCCGACTGCAAACAAGCCAGGAATGACTTCATCTTCACCTTTTTCGTTATAACGAATGGCTTGGCCTGTAACTTTAGTCGGAATACCGCCCATCATGTAGTGGCAAGTAGGAATTACTGGGATTGGCTCTTTGATTGGGTCAACGTGAGCAAAGGTACGAGATAACTCAAGAATACCCGGTAAACGAGATTCCAGAACTTCTTTTCCTAAGTGATCCAATTTCAGTTTAGCATGTGGACCCCATGGGCCATCGCAACCACGACCTTCACGAATTTCAATCATGATAGAACGCGCAACAACGTCACGCCCCGCAAGGTCTTTCGCATTCGGCGCATAACGTTCCATGAAACGCTCACCGTCTTTGTTCAGCAAGTAACCACCTTCACCACGGCAGCCTTCAGTAACGAGAACACCCGCACCTGCGATACCCGTTGGGTGGAACTGCCACATTTCCATATCTTGTAGTGGAACACCTGCACGAGCAGCCATCCCCACACCATCACCTGTATTGATGTGTGCGTTAGTGGTTGATTGGTAAATACGCCCAGCACCACCGGTTGCTAAAATAGTTGCTTTCGCTTTGAAATAAACTAATTCGCCTGTTTCCATACAAATTGCAGTACAACCTACAACATCGCCATCTTGGTTTTTAACTAAATCAAGGGCATACCATTCAGAAAAAATGGTCGTGTGGTTCTTTAAGTTCTGCTGATACAAGGTATGTAACAGTGCGTGGCCAGTACGGTCAGCCGCAGCCGCAGTACGTGCAGCTTGCTCACCACCGAAGTTTTTAGACTGACCACCAAATGGACGTTGATAAATACTTCCGTCATCAAGGCGAGAGAATGGCAACCCCATATGCTCTAATTCAAGGATAGCCTCTGGCCCTGTTTTACACATGTATTCAATAGCGTCTTGGTCACCGATGTAGTCGGAACCTTTCACGGTATCGTACATGTGCCATTCCCAGTTATCAGGGTGAGTATTACCTAACGCAACAGTAATACCGCCTTGCGCTGAAACAGTATGAGAACGGGTTGGAAAGACTTTTGACAGCAGAGCACATGACAGACCCAACTGTGAAATTTGCAGTGCAGCACGCATACCTGCGCCACCAGCACCGATAACGATAGCGTCAAACTCTCTGATTGGCAGATTCATTTATGCACCCCACACAACAATTGTTCCGTAAATTAAATAAGCCAACAGACCTACAACGATAGCCAGTTGCAACACTAAACGAATTGCTAAAGGCTTAACGTAGTCAGTCAGCACTTGCCACATGCCAATCCACGCATGGACAAGAATCGAGAACAACGTGAGGATAGTGAATACTTTCGTCACAGAAGAGGCGAAAAAACCACGCCAGACGTCATAGGTAATGTCATTAATAGCAACAAAACCAACAATGTAGAGTACATAGAGCGCGATGACAATCGCAGAACCACGGATTAATAGCCAGTCCTGGATACCAGTACGGCCTAAAGCTGAAGCATTACTTACCATACTAAAACCCCCGCCAGAATTGCTAAAATCACGGTAATGACAAATGTAATTTTTGCAGATGAGTTACCAGCAGCAAGCGTTTCATCAACACAACCGAAATCCATTAGCATATGACGAATACCACCACAGATGTGGTAAGCCAAAGCCGTCAAGATGCCCCAAAGAATGAACTTAGCAAAAAAGCCAGTCATTATTTCAGACGCGTATTGAAAACCTTCTGGAGAGGAGAGAGATGTCCCTAACAACCAAAGCAGAATACCAACTGCGATGAGAGTAATGACGCCAGAGACACGGTGCAAGATCGAAGATATTGCAGTGATCGGGAAGTGAATCGTCTGCAAATCAAGGTTGACAGGTCTTTGTTTTTTCACAATTTTGCCCACACAGCTCTTTATTATTTTCCATCCTCCGGACCTGGGGTGGAAATCAGACAGCGACAGGGGGTACAAAATGCAACTTAACACAAACTCTAATCCATCATGTTTAAATAAAGTTGCATACTGATCACGCTGGGAACTCCTACTACAGGGTAATCCGGAGACCTGCCGCTAGTATAAAGTCTTCACAATGCCATTACAATTCCCACACAAAATGTTTGGAGACATTTAGCCCGAACAGTGAGAAGGATCACGATTTAAACATTTTGTATAAATGTGCTTATCTTATTTGACAATGATTCAACATTTATCTTACATATAGGTCTGGCAGAATTATCTTAACGGTGCTGTTGACACTTCATCGTAAAAGAAAAAAACGTGAATATTGCAATGTTAAATACTCTTCAATTTGAACTATGATGGGTATTAATAACAAAAGTTATGAAAGTTGTTCCTCTTACCACAAATAATGATATTGTAGGGAAAACAACAAAAAGAACATAACATCTACACACTCATAAACAACCTAACTACATTGTCATCGGTCTCAGATTTCAGGTTTTATGTGATAGCTAGCTGATTTCCAAAGCATACCGGTAGAACAATGCACGAAGACGCAGTATAACGCTGAGCTTCTGGGTTGTTGGGTGTCGATTATCAAGCGCTAAGGAGACCGTAATGGCTGATAACAAAGCTAAGCTAACGACTGGTAGTAAGGGTGATATTGACCTAGATATTTTAAGCCCAACGATTGGTCAAGACGTTATCGATGTCCGAACTTTAGGTTCTAAAGGGTTCTTTACCTACGACCCTGGTTTTACTTCTACTGCATCCTGTGAATCAAAAATCACCTATATCGATGGTGAGCAAGGCATTCTGTTACACCGTGGTTTCCCTATCGATCAACTCGCTACTGAAGCCTCTTATCTCGAAGTTTGTTATATCCTGCTATACGGTGAAGCACCGACTCAAGAACAATATGACGTATTTAAAAATACGGTGACTCGCCACACCATGATCCATGAGCAAATTACTCGCATGCTTAATGGTTTCCGCCGTGACTCACACCCAATGGCTGTATTATGTGGTGTTACAGGCGCACTAGCTGCCTTCTATCACGATGCATTAGACGTGAATAACCCACGCCACCGTGAAATTACGGCTTATCGTCTGCTATCAAAAATGCCAACAGTTGCAGCGATGTGTTACAAATATTCAATTGGCCAACCTTTTGTTTATCCACGTAATGACCTGTCATACGCGGGTAATTTCTTGCACATGATGTTCTCTACACCATGTGAAGAATACACAGTTAATCCTGTTTTAGAACGCGCAATGGATCGTATTTTGATTCTGCACGCTGACCATGAACAAAACGCCTCAACATCGACAGTTCGTACTGCGGGTTCATCTGGCGCAAACCCATTTGCTTGTATCGCAGCGGGTATCGCTTCACTGTGGGGGCCTGCTCACGGTGGAGCTAACGAAGCTTGCTTACGTATGTTGGAAGAAATCCAAACTGTTGAGCACATCCCTGCATTTATCGAGCGCGCTAAAGACAAAAATGACTCTTTCCGCTTAATGGGCTTCGGTCACCGTGTTTATAAAAACCATGACCCACGTGCAACCGTAATGCGTGAAACTTGCCATGAAGTTCTAAATGAACTTGGCTTGAATGACAGCTTGCTGGAAGTCGCTATGGAGCTGGAACGTATCGCATTAAACGACCCGTATTTCATTGAGAAAAAACTGTACCCGAACGTTGACTTCTATTCAGGTATCATCTTGAAAGCAATGGGTATTCCATCTTCAATGTTTACTGTTATTTTTGCCATTGCACGTACCATTGGCTGGATTGCACATTGGAATGAAATGCACGATGACGGCCTGAAAATTGCACGTCCTCGCCAGCTATATACCGGCTATGACAAACGTGAATTCAACTCTGAATTATCAAAAAAATAATATTTAATTAAATCTGAACCCCTACATATGCTAAGGCCTCGAATTTTCGGGGCTTTTTCATGTTTGTTTACCAAAGTCATTTAGCTTACTGCTGCTGATATTCCCTTGGGGTCATCCCACTCATTTTACGGAAAAAACTAATAAACGCACTATCACTTGTTAAGCCAAGTTCTTGAGTAATATAATGATATGGCTTTTCTTGTGCGAGTAATTCAATGGCTTTAATATAACGCCACTGTTGGCGCCATGCTTGATAACTCATTCCTGTTTCTTTAAAAAAAATCCGTGTAATCGTCTTCTCACTCGCACCGATAGTTTGCGCTAATTGGTTTAAATTCGGTGGTAATTGTTCGATATCAACCCCTTTAAAGCGCCTATCTTGCGGTAGTGCTAACAGTGTTGGTTCTAAAGCAGCACTCTGTAATTCATCAATAAATACCGGTAATAAGTTGGCCAAACGCCCCTGCTGCCAATCACTATCAAACGGAGCAATAGCAATACGTTCTAGCACTTCCCTTAGCAATGGTGAAATATTTAAAATAACCACATCGTTCCCGATTTCTTTGGCATATTCTTCTGATAAATAAACCGAACGATATCCCACTGATGCCCTCATTTGCGCCCGATGAAGAACAAATGGTGGGATCCAAGCCATTCTACCAGGGGGAAGCAAAGACAGGCGATTTTCCAGTGAAATCCGTATACACCCTTGTTGTGTAAACAAAAGCTGTCCCATTTCATGTTTATGAAAACCTGAGTCATGCTGCCCCAATTTTGCTGCAATTCCCAATACTGGGGCATGGTACCAGTGAGTTTGAAATTCATCTGTTTGATTTAACCAAGCCATAATGTCTCTTTTTTGATATTTATAGTCTTTATTATTGTAATAAGACAATAAAAATAACACTAAACTGCCTGCTATTAAATCGTTGTATCCGATTAGACCCTTTATTTTTAGTAGATTGGCAGGAAAAAGTATGAAACATCCTCTCTCATTATGGCTTGCTGTTGCCTTAATGATGTTTCCTCAAATTGTGGAAACCATATACAGCCCCGCTCTCACTGATATCGCCAGTGCTTTCTCAGTAAATGCGGAACAAGCTTCACAAACACTGTCGCTTTATTTCTTTGCTTTTGCATTAGGCGTGGTGTTTTGGGGACGAATGTGTGACACCTTAGGGCGCCGCCCGACTATTTTGGCGGGTTTATTGATTTATGGTATTGCCTCTGTTGGCGCGTTATTTGTCACACATTTTTATTTATTATTATTAATGAGAATGTTGTCAGCATTTGGCGCTGCCGTAGGTTCAATTGGCACACAAACTGCCATGCGCGATAGCTACCAAGGCCATGAATTAGCGAAAGTTTTTTCTATTATGGGAGTTGCTTTAGCAATTAGCCCCGCTTTGGGAATGTTATCTGGTGCTGGGTTAGCCAATTTTGGTGGCTATCGTGCCGTTTTTATCGGCTTAGCGATTTTAGCAGCGGTGCTTTTTCTCTGGTCCGCCTGTCGTTTACCTGAGACCAAGCCTGAAAACGTGACGCAAGTCTCATTTATTGAGACATTTTTACGCATGATTGCAGATAAAGAAATTATTAGAAATGTGATCTTGATTGCATTTTTCAACATTAATTTATTTAGCTATTATCAGCTGGCACCTTTCAGTTTTGAACAATTAATGCTCACTCAACAACAGTTTGGATTAACTGGGATATTATTAGCGCTTGGGGTCGGTTTAGGTTCAATATCAAATCGCTATTTATTGGCTAAAAAACACACATCTGAACAACTTGTTAAGCTATCAAGTATCATTTCTTTAGTTAGTGGCTGCTTAGTTTTTGCTCTAATGGATTCTATTTGGTTTGTTTTACCAGTTATTGGTGTCGTTATTGGTTACGGAATTGCGATCCCGAACATACTTGCCCATGCATTAAACCGTTATGGTGAGCAAAAAGGCACCGCCGGAGCAATTTTAGGTTTATTTTACTACATCGGACTCGCCATCGGTCTAATGGTCGCTGGTTGGAGCCAACACTTAGGTTTAGTACTAACTATTTCGGGTTTGGTGTTGGTTTTTGCGTCACTAAGGTGGAGTAGCCAAGTACACTAAATAGATTTAGAGAAGCCCTTTTAGGTAGCTGTACAGCTCAAAAATTAGCCAGGCAATTATTAAAAATATTTCTGCCTGGCTATTACGGCTAAGCTCACCAGTATAATATGCTTTATTATAGACCCATATACTTATTTTTCTTTGTTAAAGTATGGAACATATTTATCTAAATATTTTGGAGGGCTACTGCCTTGTTCATTATACGAGTCATAAATGCTTTTGTTATAATTAATTGCATCCTGAAATGCATACATTTTAGATGAGTGTCTATCCATAAAACCCCAAAGTGTATAAAAAGCCATAAAGAGTAACACGATAAAAAATGGGATCGTATTGGTTAGTTGACTATTACGCTGTGGTAAGTTATCACTCAATGCTGTTTATTGACCGCATCTAAAAAATACCAGTTTTTGAAGCTCCAACGGATCATCGTAGCGATGACCTTCCTCATCAATGGAGGTATTCAAAATTTACTGAAATACATGACAAGATTATTGGTACTCTTACTGAAAGGGAACATTAATTTAACCAAATCAATACATTTAATACACGACCAGCTAGGTGGGATTCACCTGACGCTTACTTATAAACCTAAATCAAGACCTTAGTAGACACTTTACCAATGCCCCGAAGCACCGCCACCACCGCTAGAACCGCCTCCCCCACCGCTTGATGAACTTGACGAACTTGATGAACTTGATGAACTTGATGAACTTGATGAACTTGATGAACTTGATGAACTTGATGAGCTGAAATCGTGACTGGAAGTAAAATTAGAAGCGTGTTTATGGGATGTGTTTACTGAATATGAAGGTTGATAAAAAGGTGAACCAAATCGACTGAACTCACAAATCGCTTTCCATTCTTTTCTCTGCTGTCGATAAATCGGAAATAAGATATTGATGCCAATAAACAACACGGTTAATGAAATAAGGTTAAAGAATAATGATAACACCACCATCAGTAATAAGATAAAAGGGTTAACAATACCACTAAGAATTATTTGTGTATAAAAAATGACAACGACTGAACAAAACACTACAGGGAAATACAGCGAAAATGATGTTGGAAAATAGAATGAGTAATTCAGATAATTTTTTAACCGTTTTAGCTGATTTGCACCTATCTTATATCCTCGCTTTTCTGAATTTTTCTTTTTTTTACCTGACTGCGCTATCACTTGATTAATTTTTCTTTTTAATTTTTTCGTTGAAAATACAAGCTGAAAACAATAAATTAGCCCTAATATTATCACATAAATTAAAATAAAATGTGTTTGTAATATTTTAAGAGGAATAAGATCTGTCAAAGAATTCGTTGAGCTTATTGGTCTATCATTAGCTACATGAATGGCATTTATAATCCCTTGCTCAATACCCGTATAATAGTTTTCTGCTCTAAAATACGGCAACATATTTTTTCGAATAATTCTCCCAGCAAGAACATCGGTAAATGTCCCCTCATAGCCGTACCCGACTTCAAAGCGAACACTGCGGTCATTTATTGCCACAACAAGCAGTAATCCATTATCAAGCCCCTTTTTACCTATCCCCCATTGATTAAAAACACGATTTGCGAAAGTTTCGATATTTTCACTCCCAGTAGTCGGAACGATATAAACAACAAATTGTGAACCATCATTCCGATTATTTTCAAAGTTAATCAATAAATTATTTAGCGTTTTGAATTGCTGCGCCGTTAATAAATTTGCACGATCAATGACCCTATCTATTTTTAATGGGGGTGTATTATTCACTGATGCGCTCGCAATAGCACTAAATAAAAGCAAGGAAAATAAAAATAAAATATTACGTATCATGAGTTAAAATCCACCATTGGTGTTCTTTTGATTTCATGCCCATTCTCAACGTTAAAATTAATTTTTTTATCATACCCCATAGATTCCGCAATTAAGTTATAGGGGAATTGCCTAATTTGAGTATTATAATGGCGTACCGCCTCTATATACCGCCCTCTCGCAACTGAAATACGATTTTCAGCTCCCTCCAACTGTACCATCAGGTCTTGATAGAGTGAGTTTGCTTTCAATTCAGGGTAATTTTCTGAAATGACTAACAGACGTGATAGAGATTGCCCTAAATTATCTTGAGCTTTTTGATAGCTCGCAGAAATTTCAGGATCATCAAACACGCGACCATCCACATTAATTTTCCCGACAGACGCTCTCGCCTTTACAATTTCTTGTAACACATTGCTTTCATGACTTGAATATCCCTTAACTGTACTGACCAGATTAGGGATCAAATCAAATCGACGCTGATATTGGTTTAATAATTCTGACGCTGCCGCAGAGACTAACTCATCATTTTTTTGGATTGTATTGTAAGAATTAACTAACAGAGTAAAAATTACAACCATCACTAATACCAAACCTATCGCTAACTTGCGCATTAAATATCCTTATATTAACCACTTAATGTTAATATTGACTATCTGGTGTAACACTAATTTCTTTACTATCATCAATCCTAGCGAACTCAATTATTATCTGTCAGAACATCGTATTTTCTAACCAATTTTTACCGTTGAATTACCAATTAATACGCCACCGCAACTTACTGTATCACCTGTTCTGGCCGCAGGCTTGCCATCAATAAATACACTACTTGATCCACCAACGATAGTTCTTGAATGCCCACCGTGAGGCGCTAACGCATCTCCTTGCCGAGCAACCGCTTTACCATCGACTTTTACCGTTGGTGAACCTGTAATCACATGGGTAGGGCCATGTTTTCCATGGCCTGTATCAGAATCACCAATAAGGATAATGTTTGGCATAATAGTACCCGACTATATAACTGGAATGAATTTTCCATTAACAAATGAAAAGATAGGAGAAAAGCTATATAATAATTCTTCACCCTTATTATTTAAATAAATCATAGTTATTGGTGAGTATGAAAAATCTTCTTTATATATCATCTTTACCATTTTCCGATCATTCATTACAACAGGTATAAAGTTATCCCAGGTAATTTCTATCATTTTTGATGATTGGTCTCGTACCCTCTCAGTTATACTATAAGATTCAAATATTTTTTCTTCTGTAGAATTTGATGATAAAGCCCAAGCTTCATTTGCATGATAATTTAACTTGCGAATTTTAGAAATATCTTTTTCATTAAAAGCATCCCACAATTCTTGATATGCAAGCTTTAATTCTGGTAATTTACTTTCATCAAAATCATCTGACTTAATCCATATCCAGTCTGGTATGTTTTTAAGTTCTATATTCTTTTTAAATTTAGTTAATTTAACGTTTTTAGGATACTCAAAATCCCCAATAACATTTCTAATTTTGTTAAATAATACTTCCTCTGTATTCTTAGACAAAGAAAAAATCACATCAACACTAGTATCAACTTTATTATTAACGTATACCTGAGGAACACCATCCTTGCCTATTAATATATTTACATCTGTAATTTTTTGGTTCTCATTGGTTATACTATTAGTCTGATATATATTAATATTACAAAATGCATTTTTATTAAAGAAATGAGAGTCATTATTTGTTTTATTGGGTTCAAACCATGATAATGGTGCTACTTCAATCTCAATTGTATTCATACCATTTTTGGCCAAAATTTGGACATTAGTATTTGTAGATACTATTCCTTCATCAACAAAAGTTTGCCTTCTATTATCAAAACTCGATACTCCATTCACCTTAAAATCACAAAATATATAAGCGACATCAATGCTCGCTCTAACTGTATAGTTATTACCCTGCGCATGAACCATGTTAACCCCTCCTAAAACAAATAAAATAAATAATATAATATTTTTCATATTTACACACCCTAGTATTTAAGCTTAAATCCTGGATTTGCCCCAGGAGGAATAACAGTTTTAATATGCTGACGTTCTCTCTTAGGAACTTGTTTTATTGCACCAATTAAATTAAATCTTAAATCTGAATCCTCTCTCTTCAAAGGATCTGCGAGAGCGTAAAACTCATAGTTTTTAGGTTTAGCTGAATATTGTTTTCTAACTCTTGATTGGCCTCTAGTTTCCTTTTTTATATCAGCTGACAACCCTAACCCTAGAACAATACCATCATGGCAAACAACTAGGTCAATTCCATTTTTATGAGATTCAAGTTCAATTGATGCAGCTGTTTTTAATTCTAATTCAAAATTAAAAGATGCTGTCATGAAAAATACATTCGCTTCTGCATGGGCTTTGATGCCGCCACTAATTGTAATTTTAAAATTATTATCTCCATCAATACAAAACTCAGTACTATTACTACCTGATAATTGAGCCATTCCAATGAAACAATTAATTTCACAGGATAAAACTAGATCAATATTAAATTCAGCGCTAACGGCTTGGCCTTCTCTTTTTTCAACGCATCTTGCAAAGTGTTCACTAACTTTTTGGTCAGAACACCTCCATAGCTTGCGGCAATTTGCAATACATCTATTTTAATTTCGCCGATATAGTTTCAGATATCTCGATCAGTTTGTTGTATTCAGGAAAAAGCCATCTGGTTTTTTCTTGTTCTCCGTTAGGGTAAATAAAGGTTGCTATTGAATTTTTATCTTTAGGTCCAACATTATAAGTTTTCATGTCTGATTTATAATCAATATTAACATTGATATTCTTTGTGTTTTTTACTTTATAGGTCATGGTTTCGTATTTTGCGATTAGCCAGAATGACTTCTCGTGACCACCAATAAAATCTTCTGTAATTAAAGGGAATAATGTTAATGTTTCATTAAAATCCCCAGATTTTTTTTCATAACCACCATCAAATGTAGCGGGGGAGTTATTATCCAACACAAAGGTGATTTCTGTGCCTAAACTATCTGATATCAATGGATCGATTTTTGATGGCTCCTTGAGTTTTATTTCAAATTTAATATTACTGAGTTTCCAATCGCATTGACCGCCACCTGATTCAGGAATAGTCGTTTCTACTTGGTTTGATTGCACGATTTTCAATGGATAGCTGGCTCGATGAAATCCTGGGATAGTATACGTTTCCATGATTGAGTTTCGACGTTCTTTACGACAAACCTCAGAACGATAAGTGGCTAAAATGGGTAAGGCCTCTAATTCGTTAGGCACAGTAGCTGTAAAATGAATATTTTCTCCGTCTAATGGGGGTGAAAACGTACTATTATTGGCTGCACAGCCATGTAAAAACAAACTCAGAAAACTGAGGCTTAATATAATGAGTAACCACATCTGCTTGCAATAATTCATACAAATTAGTCCAAATACTCAGAGTAGGAAGTATATTCTTTTTTATTGCTATTTTTTATAATTTCATCAAAGCTAACAAACTTACTATATACTTCAGACCCACCGTGCTTAGTACTTCCATTAGGAAAAATAATTTCATTTTTATTCGATACAATTGTTTTTAAATCATGATCAACATTATAATTAAAATATATTTCTCCATTTTTTTTATTTGAAATTTCCCTAGCATCCCTCTTTGATAACGAATAATGAATAGTATCTTTACCCTTAGTCTTAGTTATTATTGGAGCCATGGTTATAAAATATTTAATTTTAGATTTCTCATTATCAATTACAGGAATTCTAATATAGGTTATTGATGAACTTTCACTTACCACTGAAATTGGGGCTAATTCTATTTCTATTAACTCCCAATTACACCACCCCCCACCATTAATGGGTAAAAAAGAAGCTGATTTTTTATTATCAATATCGTCTACACTTTCTATCACAACTTCTTTTTTTATCGGTGAGTACGAAACTTTTGTGTAGGCGGCATTAAAGTGTGAACGTTCACACTTAGTCGAAGCATACGTTCCTCTAACTATAACCTTTGTTTCTGGCGTTACATCTGCATAAATGGAAATTTTATTCCCATCATTTTTTGTATTAAGCGGAAATTGACCATCAAGAAAATTATCCAAAATCTCACCACAGCCTGTTAATAAGAAAAACGAGGTTGCAACGATAACGAACTTAATAGATGTTATTTGCATATTTGAACCTCTCCAATGAGTGAGCCCCTTCTGACTGTAACAAAGTTGGGAGTAACGTATCTGCAACCATTAAATCTAAATCAAGTAAATAACTGGATTCATCGTATTCTGATTTTGATATCCCCTTTTGTTTTATCAACTCAGCTCGAATTTCATAAGCAGAATCTGTTAATACTTCATCTTTAAGCAAATTTATCAGCCTATATATGATAAAATTCGCATAGTTAACACTTGAGTGGTCAAGCGCCCCAAGTAAGTCTGGAGAAGCTTTCTTCGGCAGCCGATACAGTTCAAAAAACTCTTGCTTAAGCCTATGATCTTCCAATAACTCGGAGACAAGGTATAACTTTTCTTCAGTTTTTATAGGGATAATATTACCATGCCCGCCGTACGAGTACCTTGAAAACGTTTTTTTATAAAAATGTACCGCATCTCCATGATGAACAAACTTATCGTTCTTTGCACTGAGTCGTTTCTTTTGATAATCAATCGCTTTACTAGATAGCCCTTCTGTTTTCCAATCTGCATATGTTAATGCTATTTCAATGGAATACCCTAACCAATCACTATCTTCTTTAAATGCAAAATTGTTCATATCCTTTTCAAAAGGAAGGGCTGGTACTGCATCATTTTCATTTACATGACGGTGGTGAATTATATCTTTTAATTGTTCTGCAACTGAAATCGTGAGCACCCTAGGCATTCCAACAGTATATAACACTGGGTTATAATTTTTTAATTGAACCGCATGCAATAACGCCAATGCGCCCCCTAGACTGTGCCCTGCAATGAATAATTTTCGATTTGAAGCTAAATTGTCTATAAAAGCTAATATATTTCCCCCATCTACATCGCTACTATCTGAATTCATATCTTTTCTTAGCAAATAAGAATTATCCATTGTTTTAAACGAATTATAAAATCCCGAGTGAACATAACCTTGAACCCCCATGTCATCTTGTAGCTTTACAGGTTTGAATCTCATATCGGTAAATACATCATTCATACTTGCCGTTCCCCGCCAAACAACGATCATCTCTTGACTATTGGCAATATAAAACAATTGGGTATCTAAATTCTTCCCAGAATCAATAAATTCGATTTCAGTGTATCTATCCTTAAATGGCACATCATAAACCACTGGTGTGAAAGAATTCATTTCAAATTGAGTAGGGATTTTGGATAAATCAAAAAATTGATTCAAGAAAACATCTTCAATGGAACCAATGTAGTTGCCTGAATCGGGCTCTTTATCATTATTTGATGTTAAACTCGCATAGGACAATACCGATAATATACTCAAATTACACGCATTAGTAATCGAATAATCTTTTTGATGGTGCAGCATGAATGACCATGCCCTAAATGGGCACACTTCAAACACCCAACGTTCATTACGAAACATTACACGATACCCATTCGGATTTTGTGTTTTAAAATGGTGTTTCGGTAATTCAGGCTCATTCCAATTCAATATGTTAGGCTTAGAATCACATAAATCACCCACCGTAACATATCGATAATTATCCTTTCGTTGAATCGCTTCATGGTGGGGTTTAGAGCGCCCATCCCTACGCACCCTTAAGGGGCGTGTTTCCATTTCATCCACAAGAGATTGAGCATCAATAGAGAAACGCCCCACCGTAGGGGGTAAATTCTCTTCTCTTGCAATACCGTTATGGTCTGTTCTCCCCGTTCGGGTAGCACCTCTCGACACCTCCAGAGTATAAGGCATATTGACTATTGGCTTATTTAACTCATCCACTAACACAATTTCAATCCATGCTTGATGCTTAGAACAATCTGCACAATAGGGGGCATTATAGAAATAGAGCGGCTTTACCGCGATGCTCACGCCAACGGCGTGCTTATGTTCTTTAAGTCAAAACACCCCATAACGTCTTCTTATGGGAACTTGAAAATGTACGTCCTATTTTTATTTAGACGGCATAGACTCTGATATCTTGAGCAGTTTTTTGTATTGAGGTCTAACTTCACCATAAACGATATCTCCATTCGGGTAAGTCATAAATGGTCTATTATTATTAAGCCTGCCTGTCCAAACTGAAAGGTATTGTTTTTTATAATTAACATTTATATTAACTCGCTTGGCATTGGTTATTTTATATGTTAAAGGATCATTTTTCCCTATGAGATAAAATGTCCCTTCATATCCATCTAAATAATTTTTTGTTAAAAGAGGGAAAAAAAGTAACGTTTCGTTAAAATCTCCTGATTTTTTTTCATAGCCACCATCAAATGTGGCTGGCGAGTTATTGTCTAATACAAAGCTAACTTTTTTACCTAAATTATCTGATATTAAAGGATCAATTTTTGACGGATCTTTGAGTGTGACTTCAAAAACAAAATTGCTGAGTTTCCAATCACATTTTCCTCCCCCAGATTTCGGAATATCCGCATCTACTTGATTCGAGGCATTCATCGTTAACGGATATTGCTCGCGATGATATCCCGGGACCGTGTAAACCTCCATATTGGAGGTTCGGTTTTCTTTGCGGCAGACTTCAGAACGATATACCGCATAAATTGGCGATGATACTAATTCTTGGGGGATAGTTGCTGTAAAGTGAATACGTTCCCCATCGGTTGGGGGTAAAAATGACTGATTTTGCGCACACCCTTGTAGAGTAATGATACTGAGCAATGCCGCTAATCCAGTTCTATGACACAGGTAGTTCATGAGTCTCTTCCTTATAACGTTCTAGCGCATCTTTTAAACGGGAATTTTGGTTTATTTGCTGGGTAACACCCTTGGTAAGTTTACTTTCAAGGGAAATAAATGTGGTATTGCGTTCGGCATTTAATTTGTAAGCGTCTTGATGATGCGTGAGCGCTTCAAATCGTTGTTTTGATGCGACGTGTTTGGGGGTTTTCTCAGGAGAAACAGTAAAGAGTAACTGATTATTGATAATCGCTTGATATTGACTCCCCATAAAATGATCTAGCGGCATGGTGATAATCGTGTCTAGATTGGGGTTATTACGCTGAGGAAATGTATCATCTAATCGTTGTTTATCAATGCCTAACGATTGTACCAGTCCGGTTTGTTCTTTCTGTAATTTATCATTTAATACGTTCGCTATATTTGGCACGAGATAAAATTTATATTCGCCATTCATGCGCCAGCGTTTTTTCCCGACAGTCACGCCAGTGTGCGTGTATTGTATTTCTTCACCAATTTGTCGGGCTTTAAAGAGACTGACTGGATTACCTTGGTGAGAATACACTTCACCAAAATCCGGTAGGCTTTTTTGCAATGGAACGGTGGGAAGGGTGGCGACCGTCCAGAGTACGCCTAATGTGGTCCCTAATCCGCCGCCTATTTCGAAGAGCCAACTGTCCATATTGGTATCAAACGGTACGCTGGTGACCGAGTCAGCGTCGTTGACGTGGCGGTAATGATTGAGTGAACTAAGTGATTTAGCCCCGCTGATGGTGAACACGCGAGGCATCCCGTAGGTGTAAAGCAGAGGATTGTTTTTTCTTAACTCAGAACTATGCAGCAAAGCTAGTGCTCCACCTAAACTATGACCGCAAATATATAATTTTTTATTATCAACATCTTGTGATAAGTCTTTAATTTTATTTGTATTTTCTTTAAAATACTTTTCAACACATTGATAGGCTTCTAAAAAACCACGATGGACGTTAGATTTTCCTTCGGGGATTAATGTGGTTGGGCAAGGGATCGGTTGATACGTCGTATCGGTGAGAACACTCCGCAAACTGGCTGTTCCTCGCCATGCGACAATGATTTGAGTCTCATTTTCCACAAAAAAGAGTTTTGTATCATGATCGCCTTTTTGGTGATTTTCCGATTGAGTGACATCTAAAAATATCACTGGACGATAACGTTGGTTAAAGGGCACATCCGTCACAATAGCGGGGTAATCGTGACTGTCTTTAATCACAGGGGATTGAGACAAATCAAAACACTGCTGATAGAAAAAGGACGTGGTGGTATCCGGTGTGTTGATAAAATCCCGCATGTCTTCGGTTTTATCAGGATCAACCATGACCTCGTTTTTATACACAAGCAATGACATTAACCCTAAATTATAAGCATTGACCATGTCATACTCTGGGGTGTGATTGAGAATTAACGACCAGGCTCTAAATGGACAGACTTCTATCACATGACGTTGGTTAAAATCTTCGCCCATCAACTTCAATCCGTTGAATTCATTTTCTTTCGGAAAATGATAATACGGCAGCCCAAAACGAGCGGATTCCCATTTATCGATATCCGGGGCTTTATCGCATAATTCCCCGATAACCGCATACCGATAAGAATAGCCTTGTAATAGTGCATCCGGTTTGACGGTCGAGTGAGCCTCCCCTCGAAGGGTTCTCAGTGGGCGTTTTTCCATTTCATCGGTGAGTTTTTGAGACTCAATGGTCAATGTCGCCACCGTACGAGGTAAGTCTTCTTGCCTCAAATACCCTTGTGCATCAGTAACACCTTTTCTAATGACACCGTTGCGGACTTTTAAAGTGTACGCCATTTCTGCTAACGGTTGGTTAAATTCATCAACCAGCACGCATTCAATCCATGCCTTGCGCTTAGAACAATCTGCACAATAGGGGTCATTATACTGATACGGCATTGGTACTCCTTGTCATGTCGGGTAAATAGCCTTTTTCATCAAGGTAACGCAAAAACAAATCATCAAAGAGGTGAGCAGTGTCTAAGCGCTTTTGTTGGCACTCGTCCATCCATTCACGGATAAGCGCAATTAAACGCCCCTCTGGCTCATCTAACGGGTCAGCTAAGGTCGGATGGTTTTCCCAAAATTGAATATAAAAATTATCAATCACATTAATATACGCCTGCTCTGAATTTCGCCAGACCTTAATCAACGCTTCACTGAGAATATAATCAGCAGGGCTAATGAACGGCTCCGCATATGGGGGGCGCGAATAAATGGTATTTGTCTCCCCACACTCAATAAAGCAATCCTCAATCGGCATCATCAAAAGTGACCAATCCCCTCTATCCAAATTGGGTAAAAGCGTACGCGCAATACGCGCATCAAAGAAGCGAAAAATGATTTTATCCTCACCCATCAAGGCAAATTGGTATTTTTGCCAGTGGGTAATTTGGGTACGCCAATCCAATTGACTTTGATACGCCCAGCCCCAACTGGGGTCGCTGAAAGGCTCACTGTCTAACATTTTACCGAGGTGAAATAATTGTGACCGCTTGACTTTCACGAGCCATGGGCTCACCTCGACCAAATGTGCTAATGCCGTTCCGTGGTAAATCGGGAAGGCTTCCTCAATCCAATCATGGGCATAAAACCGTTTAACCGGATTGGGGTCTGATAGGGTATTAATCAAAAAATACACATCATTTTGTGGGGTAGCCGTTAACCAGGATAACCAGGTTAAGCATGGGGTCGAAATTGATGTTTGTGTGAGCATATGCTGTTGTATAAGTGTCTGTGGCATTACTCATCCTCACTCGGCTTCACGGTTAATCCCCCCGCTTGCTGCGCTGCCATGGCACAGTATTTTTTGACGGGGTACGGTGGCAGTTCAAACGGTGCGACGCCTTCTGGCAATTCCAAAGCAACTGGGGCGCCACTGCCTGCACTGCCACCACCGACCACCATATCGCTAGAAGTAAATATCGTGCCGGGGGTAATACGAATAAAACTGCCCCCCACTTTCAATGTGATTTCCGTATTCGCTTCCAGAACGATTTTCCCGCCACTGACTAAATGGGTTTGTTGACTACTTTCATGCACCGTTTTCCCGTCAACTTGTGTCTGCTGGTCACCTTCGATATGCAAAGAGGCATTGCCTGTAATATTTTCTTTTTGGCTGCCTTTAAGGACTAAGTGCTCATTGCCCGCAATTTCTGTAAATCGGTCATTATCAATACGATGTTTAGCGTCATGCTGAACATGCCAATGCGTATCGTGTTCAATGTGCACATTCATGTCGCGCTGGGCATGGAAATAAATTTCCTCTTGGCCGGCTCTGTCTTCAAAACGTAACTCGTTAAAACCATCCCCTTTGTGGGTTTTGGTTTTAAACGTAGTGCGGGTCATCTCATCAGGGAGATTTAACGGCGGTGCATTGCGCCCATTATAAGTACATCCCGTGATAATCGGCCTATCAATATCCCCATTTAGATAGCTGACAAGCACTTCCTGACCGATTCTGGGTATCGCCATAAACCCATATCCATCCCCATTCCAACCTTGTGCGACACGTACCCAGCAAGAGCTGCTTAAATCAGGTTCACGATATCGGTCCCAGTGAAAATAGATTTTCACTGCCCCGTCTTTGTTCGTGTAAATTTCTTCCCCATCCGGCCCAACCACCGTCGCCAATTCATCACCATCTGCGGTGGGTTTATGAATAAACGGCGGGCGCCAATCTAGCTCACTCGGAATAAAAGTCAGTTGATTGGATAAAGTCGTACCTTCGCCACCACTGTTATCTGCTAAAGGTTGGACTCCGTGATGAGAAACCGACACCACTTGCCAAGGGCGGTTCATATCAAGGCTCGGGTGGGATGACAACGAGAAAATTTTACCCGGCATCAAAGCAAAGCAGTTAGTGGTCGCACTACCTACACAACGGTATTGCTGACTCCCTTCATGACGAAGTGCCGTAAAGCGGTCTGCATCCTCTTGGGTTTGAAAACGTCCATAACTTTCGTAAAAGGGGTGCTGGCCATGGATATCCCCTTTTATTTCATGTTCTAATGGGTAAGAGGGGCGCTCAGGATTGTAATCCTTATAGAGGGTTTTGCCCGATAGCAACGACTCGCGATAGCGCCAGTGATACGCCGTATGGTCATGGGTATCGGTATCGTATTGGGGGTTATACACCAAATCAATTCCCGCAGTCACCCCTAAATGAGAATCGCTGTAAAACAGCTGAGGCTCTCGTCCTGTATCCTCAAACCAAAAACTAATCCCTTCCTCAGCGGCTAAGCGACAAAAAAATTGGTAATTGGATTCACGTTTCTGCGTGATGTAATCGCGTTGTGGGTAAGGCGTTTTTGCGTAAAACTTGCAACTTGCTTTAATGTGCGATTCTGACAATAACTGTTGAAGCAAATCCGGCACGGTCATCCGACGAAAAATGCGACTATTTTGCCCTAATGACATGACCCAAATTTCAGGGCGAATAACAAAATGATACCACGTTCGATTACCGTCCGTATTTTGTTGCTCTGCGCTGGCTAATAACCCGCGTACAGTGCGTACTGGTTTACCATTACGCGTCACAGTTAATGAACAAGCAAACCCCAACATGTCATCAAACGGAATGGAAGGAAGCGCACTGACGGCAGTGAGCGATAAGGTGAACAACTCTGACAAGTGCTCTGTCAGTTGAAACTCAGTCACCGCAAACGTATCGGGTGGCACACCTTTAAATTGACAGGTAAAAACCAATCCATCCATACCGAAATACCTTTATAAATTCAACAGAAAAAACTCAACACACCAAGCGATTTGCCCCGTAGGGACATCCACATTGCACAATCGAACCTTCAACGGCAACACGACGTCCGTGCAATATCATGCTTTCCTCTCCCGTTACCAACGTCCCCTCTTTTTTACAGTGTGGGCAACGTGTGGTTTTATCACCGACCCGTAATACACGAGTGCCATCATTGGTAACCGTTGAGATACTGGCTAGGCAAGTTGCCCCTGTGGTCGTTTTGTCTTGATGTAACCCGACTTTTTTTCCTTGCACGGTGGTTCTTGCCATGCAAACCCTCCCACGTAAAATGCGCGAGCCACACAAAAGTCATCACTCACGCATTAGAATAGGCGATTATCAATTACGCTTCGAGCGGCGCACGCCAATCATCGGCACCTGATGTGCCTGCAACAGTGTGCTCCCAGTCTACTTTACGGTAAGACAGAGACACTTCGATAAGCTGCGTAAAATCCGCTTTCGCCGGGTCTTGGCAGTGTGGCATCTGGCAGTCGATATTGACGATGGTTGCATCGGTCAGGGTAGTGGTGAAGAAATGCTCTTGCTTCCCTTCAACCGATGTGCGGTACCATTTCAGTTCCACTTTCGGCAACATTTCACCGGAGGCTAAGGCGTTATACAGCAGCGGAACCGCTTTATTTAACGCCACGGTAAAACGGAACGGTTTGTGCGCACGTT
>NZ_JAMPPJ010000035.1:0-36891 GCF_028481025.1 Providencia sp. PROV150
GAGCTAACTGTTTTTCTAACGTATTTTGCGTACTTTGATATGAATTCAGCTGTTCTTGAGCAACTTTTAAGGCATTTTCTAATGCAACTTTTTGCTCAGCTTGTTCAGTTTTTTCCGCCAGAGAAGTTTGAATGCTTTTCGCTAATTGTTCTTTTTCGACTAACTGGGCTTGTAGTTGCTGGTTTTGTGACTCTAATGATTTACTTTTTTCTTGCTGAGCGACCAAAGAAGATTGGACATCATCTTTTTCACTTTTAGCCGTAGCTAATTCATTTTCTTTCTGTTTTAACAACTCTTTTTGCTGTAAAAGTTGAGCTGTCACTGACTTCATTTGTTCATCAGTATTACCAACAAGTTGCAGTTGATTTTTAGCCTCTGACTCCAATTTTGCAATATCAGCGGTTAATTGCTCAATTTTCAAATTTGCGGTAGCAAATTGTTGTTCTTTATCTGCTAATTGCTGTTTAAGTTGAGCTTGTTCAACAACACTTTCATTTAATTGTTTCTCAAGCTGGGCAATCGTTTCTTGGGTTTGCTGATTTTCTTGACTTAATTGCTCAAGACTATTTTGCTTTTGCTCAATTGTTTTTTGTGCATCCGCCAATTTAGCCTTTAATGTGTCAATTAAAGACTGATCATCTGATGAATTTACAACCGCCTGTAGCTGGGCTATATGCTCTTTACTCTTCAGAACTTCATCGTTTAGTTTATCAATCTCAAATTGTTTCTCGGTAATTGTCTGCGTTAATTGCGCAATACTCTTATTATGATTGATAAGTTCAGAAACGAGTTGGTCATCATTGAGTAAATGATTATAGGCAATAAGCTGGCCTACTCCTTGAGCAATACCAAACTTATATAGATGTGTTAATTGCTGGCGTTCAATTAATTGCGCCAGTTGCTCAAGATAAGCAGAGGTATTAATACCTGTTGGCTTAGCAAATTTAGATGAATATAAGCCGAGTGGGTCAAGAACCAATTGATACTTTGCAAAATCTTTTGCTAGATAAGCTGGATCCCATTGGTTGCTTTGAAAAAAATAAGGGTAAGACGACAATAAAATAGGCGCTACGCCATTTTCTGTCGCCACCGCACACACTTCAGGAAAAGTCGTTTTTTCTGGCTCTACAGGGTCTGCTTTCGCTACATCTGCTTTCTTCGTTGATGTAGCAGCAGATTTACTTTTCCCTGTAGTTTTGCCTTTAGTTCCTTTATTCGCTGCCGCAGATTTTTGCTTCTCTTTTGGCGCAGGAACGGTAGATAGCGAAGAAAAGATATCATAACCTTGGTTTTGTGTATTAACTGGCAATTGTTGTTTTTGCTCTTGTACTTTGCCTTCTTTTTCCATTTGAAGGTAGGTATCAAAATCATCAATTACATTGTTAAAGCGCTCTGCTTTTGGAGCATGACTAAAAAAAGTCGTAACAAGTGCCAGTGACACACAAAGCCTAAGGTTTATTCTCATAATCCACTAATTTTCTTCAATGTTGATTCGGTAGACAATACTGAGTTATAACGAACTTTTGCACACAACACTTTAGTTTTAGACTCTATTGCCATTTGTAATAGTTCAATTGTGTCAGGGCTAGCAGTCCCTTCAACTTGTCGATATAGACGGTTGATTTCGCTAACTTCTTTAAATGAACCTACTAAGCGATTGTAATCTTTTGGTGATAGTGTTTTGAGCGCGTTTAATTCTTTAACACACGTATTCAAATGAGCAAATGTTTGCTGGTCAGCCCCCGCTTCACCATAAGTTGTAGAAGCAACTGGTGTACGGTTAATTGCGCTGTTTAAAACTTTTTGAGATTCAGGATAAGAGTTATCAACCTGACCTGGATTGGTATCAACAGTCGATTGTGTTACCGGCTGAGCGGTACTTGTATCGACTGTTTGTTTACTTGGGGTATTAGGTGTTGCTGTATTGTATGTGTCTGAACCAAATGTACAACCTGAAAGAAGAGCTGTACCTGCTATAAGCAAAAATGCAACATGAAATTTATTTTTTAAAAACATATGGTTACCTTACCAGCACTTTTCTTCGCTATTATAATGATGTCCAAAAAACTTAGTGTAAGCTAAAAATTAGCTATTTTCTATAAGCCCGAATGTAGAAATAGAGTCATCTCATAAATTTAGATTAACTTAACTTTAGTTTTAAAATTATTTTATTGCTACATTTCTATTAAATTTATGAGCTAATTTCCGCTAGCAGTCCTTATAAAGAGACAAATTAACACCTTTACCGGAATTTTTTATTATTTTATGTCAGATAACGATTAGGTTGCTCAATAAACCTTGCTAACAATTAGATACCTTTCAAGTAAATTCTCATTTTAGTTCTGTCCCTGTAACAATTGTTAACAAATAAAATGATGGCTAACAATAAACACACCTACTTTTCATTTATCAAGCTGCTGACACACTTTAAACCTGTGACATGGCAATAACCGCCATCATTCAAAATATGGGTAACCTGCTTAATTCAATTCCAAAAACTAACAGCAATTAAAAATTACAAGCAAAATCAGCCAGTTATAAAAAAGCGAATTTATCGGCATTTCAGCTACATAATTTCCAACTACGTAATAAAGCATAGCAGTTATCTGTCGGAATTACTTATATTAAATTGATACGATTCGTAACTCAAATTTATTTTTAATAAAAATATAGCGTTCACATAGCCGTAATCACTCAAAAAACACTATTCAGTGATTTTATTCCATGTTACTCATTTAACGTCTAGTAAATGGTGTTTTATCTTTAACCTAAAATGAAGCATTTGAATAAAACATGAGGAGAGTAATATTGATTGCTTATAAATGTAAATATATGCCCGGAATTAACCGGGCATAATGGTATTTAAGCTTTGCTAGGACGTAAAGCGGGGAATAAAATAACATCGCGAATAGTATGGCTGTTAGTGAATAACATCACCATACGGTCAATACCGATGCCTAAACCTGCTGTTGGCGGTAAACCATGTTCTAATGCGGTGACATAGTCTTCATCATAGAACATTGCTTCGTCATCACCTTCATCTTTTTGACGTACTTGCTCAGCAAAACGCTCAGCTTGATCTTCTGCGTCATTTAATTCCGAGAAACCGTTACCGATTTCACGACCACCAATGAAGAATTCAAAACGGTCGGTAATAAATGGGTTGTCATCATTACGACGCGCTAACGGTGAAACTTCAGCTGGGTACTCAGTAATAAATGTTGGCTGAATCAAGTGGCTTTCTGCAACTTCTTCGAAGATTTCACACTGTACGCGGCCTAAGCCCCAGCTCTTTTCAATCTTAATACCGATAGACTGAGCTATCGCCACCGCTTTATCCATATCATCCAAATCAGCAACATTCGTTTCTGGACGATATTTGCAAATAGCTTCTTTCATCGTCATTTTAGTAAATGGCTTACCGAAATCGAACTCTTGTTCCCCATACTGAACAACAGTATTGCCTAACACTTTTTGTGTCAGTGTACGGAACAAATCTTCCGTCAATGCGATTAAGTCACGGTAATCCGCATAAGCCATATAGAGTTCCATCATTGTGAACTCTGGATTATGACGTGGGGATAACCCCTCATTACGGAAGTTACGGTTGATTTCAAATACACGTTCAAAACCACCCACAACTAAGCGCTTGAGGTACAATTCAGGCGCAATACGCAAATACATATCGATATCTAATGCATTATGGTGAGTCACAAATGGACGTGCAGAAGCACCACCAGGGATAACCTGCATCATTGGTGTTTCCACTTCCATAAAACCGTAGCTAACCATAAAGTTACGTACTTCAGCTAGGATCTTAGAACGAACAATAAAAGTATGACGAGATTCATCATTCGCAATTAAGTCAAGGTAACGCTGACGATAACGTGTTTCTTGGTCTGATAAACCGTGGAATTTGTCAGGCAATGGACGCAACGCTTTGGTTAATAAACGAACTTCATGACAATGAACAGTTAACTCACCCGTTTTGGTTTTAAATAAACGGCCTTTAGCACCTAAAATATCGCCTAAGTCCCATTTTTTAAACTGTTCGTTATAGATGCCTTCCGCTAAATCATCACGCGATACATAAATTTGAATGCGTCCACCAACGTCCTGTAACGTCGCAAACGAAGCTTTACCCATAATACGACGAGTCATCATACGGCCAGCAATCGACACTTCAATATTTAGGTCTTCAAGCTCTTCTGAGGTTTTATCATCATATTGCGCATGAATTTTATCGGAAATATCTTCACGACGAAAATCGTTTGGAAATGGAATACCCTTTTCACGCAGTGCCGCTAATTTTTCTTTACGAGCTTTAAGTTCGTTATTCAAATCAGGTGCTTGTTCAACACCTTGTTGTTCCTGAGACATTTTTTCCTCACAGGCCAGCTTTTAAACTAGCTTCAATGAATTTATCCAAATCACCATCCAGTACGGCTTGCGTGTTACGCGTTTCCACACCAGTACGTAAATCTTTAATTCTTGCATCATCAAGGACATAAGAACGAATCTGGCTTCCCCAGCCAATATCAGATTTGTTCTCTTCCATCGCTTGCTTGTCTGCATTTTTCTTTTGCATTTCCAGTTCGTATAGCTTCGCTTTTAACTGGCGCATAGCTTGGTCTTTATTTTTATGCTGCGAACGGTCATTCTGGCATTGCGTCACAATATTGGTTGGAATATGCGTGATACGTACCGCTGATTCCGTTTTGTTTACGTGCTGACCACCCGCACCAGATGCACGGTATACATCAATACGCAAATCCGCTGGATTGATTTCGATATCAATATCATCATCAACTTCAGGATAAATAAACGCAGAACTAAAAGAAGTATGGCGACGCCCACCTGAGTCAAACGGACTCTTACGCACCAAACGGTGAACACCAGTTTCCGTTCTTAACCATCCGTAGGCATAGTCACCAATAATTTTGACTGTTGCCGATTTTAGCCCAGCAACATCACCATCAGACTCTTCGATAATCTCGGTTTTAAAGCCCTTTGACTCAGCCCAACGCAAGTACATACGCAATAACATACTTGCCCAATCTTGAGCTTCAGTACCGCCAGAACCCGCTTGTAAATCAATGTAGCAATCTGCACTATCGTATTCGCCAGAGAACATACGGCGAAATTCAAGTTGCTCTAATTTGCCTTCTAATTGCTCTAGTTCAGCTTCAGCTTCATTGAATGTGTCTTCGTCATCAGCTTCAACCGCAAGCTCTAATAAACCCTCAACATCTTCAAGGCCTTGCGTCATCTGGTCAATCGTTTCAACAATTGCTTCAAGAGATGAGCGTTCTTTACCAAGGGCTTGCGCCCTCTCGGGTTCATTCCACACATCAGGCTGTTCAAGCTCAGCATTGACTTCTTCTAAGCGTTCTTTCTTGGCATCATAGTCAAAGATACCCCCTCAGAACCACTGTCCGTTCAGACAGGTCCTGAATCTTATTTTTTACTGGGTTTATTTCAAACGTCATTTTTCAATATCTTATGGTTAGTCAAAAATAATTTTTTATTCACAAACCGCTTAGTATAGCGGAATTTATCTCATGTTTATAGCGCCATCAAACGCTATTTGCTGGTTATTCCGCCGTTTATGATAGGCTTAATCAGGCCAAATATGCTCAATCATTAGCTGGACGTTTTTTTGTCCACGATATTCGTTCACATCTAATTTAAAGGCTATTTTCGCTTTTTTGATGCTGTTATCTGGCCATCGACGAACATCAATATTAAACATAATTGCATCTAACATTGGCCCACCATTTATGGGTTCCAGCATAAGTTTCAAATGGCGCTCACCAACAAGCCTTTGCTGTAATAATTGGAATTCACCATCAAATATAGGTTCCGGAAATGCTTGTCCCCATGGGCCACTTTCTCGAATAAGTTCAGCAGTTTCTAAACAAAACTCATTGCGTGAAAGTTCGCCATCACTCCAGATTATCCCAGCCAATTGCTCAGGTTGAACTAATTCACCCATCAATAATTCAAAGTGATGTTTAAAAGCGTCAAATTGTTCAACATGCAAAGTTAAGCCTGCTGCCATTGCATGGCCACCAAATTTTTGCATAATCCCGGGTTGTAATGTATTTAACCGTTCTAATGCATCCCGCATATGGACACCCTGAATGGAACGCCCAGAACCTTTTAATAAACCATCACCCGCAGGAGCAAAAGCGATAACAGGACGATGATATTGTTCTTTGATCCTTGAGGCGAGTATACCGACAACCCCCTGATGCCATTCAGGATGATAAATGGCTAAGCCATTTGGTAACTGGCTTTCACCGTATTCGAATTGATTAAAAAGCACGAGCGCTTCTTGCTGCATACCCGCTTCAATCTCACGGCGAGTTTGATTCAGCCCATCTAACTCATTTGCCAGTTCCCTTGCATACGCCATATCGTCTGTCAGTAATAATTCAATGCTCACTGACATATCATCTAATCTGCCTGCCGCATTTAGCCTAGGGCCAAGCGCAAACCCAAAATCATTTGCCACTAGTCTTGGTAAATCACGTTTGGAAACCTCAATGAGGGCTTTAATACCCGCGCAACAGCGCCCAGCTCTAACACGATTTAGCCCTTGGTGAACTAAAATGCGGTTATTTGTATCAAGAGGAACCACGTCTGCAACAGTTCCTAATGCAACCAAATCAAGGTACTCGGCTAAATTAGGTTCTGCTAGCCCTTGCTGCACAAACCACCCTTGCTGACGTAGATATGCACGTAAGGCAGACATTAAATAAAATGTGACACCAACCCCGGCTAATGATTTAGATGCAAAGCAACATTCATTTAAGTTCGGGTTGATTATCGCATCCGCAGCAGGCAAAGTTTCCCCCGGCAGATGGTGATCGGTAATAATTACATTCATTCCATATTGATTAGCTACTGCAACCCCTTCATGGGATGAGATGCCATTATCAACGGTAATAATGAGATTCGTTCCGCGTTTACGGGCTTCTTCGACAACCAATGGCGTTAATCCATAACCATTTTCAAAACGGTTCGGAACGATATAATTGATATTTCTATATCCCATTGATTTTAGAGCTCTAATAGCTAATGCCGTACTGGTTGCTCCATCCGCATCGAAATCCCCAACAATAGTAATAGCTTCATGTTCATTTAACGCACGATAAAGTAGGGGCAATGCCTTATCAACACCCGATAATGTCCGATAATCCAATAAATTAGCTGCTTTGCGCTCTAACTGATTGATATCCGTGATGCCCCGATGCTGGTAAATTCGTTGTAATAGCTCAGGCAAGCCAGGAAGTTGAGCGGCAGAACTTTGCTGCTGTCTTTGTTGTAAGAGTGTTTCTACATTCACAATAATTAACTATTTTTCGTTGAGTAATTGAACAAGGGCATCCGGTTTCATGTAGCCAGGCAGTAATTGCCCATCCGGTAGGATGATTGCTGGTGTTCCCGTCACTTTGAATAAATTACCCACACTCATATGTTTACTTAGGTCAATTTTGCAATCTTCAATCATGGCAACTTCTTCACCTTTAAACGCTTGAGTTAATGCTTTTTGTTGTAGACCATTGCACCAAATAGATGCCATTTTCTTTCCTACGTCGCTATCTGCACCTTGGCGTGGATAAGCCAGATAACGCACCGTAACACCTTGGCTGTTTAATTCACCAACAGATTCATGTAATTTTTTACAATAACCACAGCTAATATCGGTAAAAACTGTCACAACATGCTTTTCCTGAGGGGCTTTGAAGATAATCATTTCATCTTTGAGCGCTTCTACTTTTTTCATTAATGGCTGATTACTGATATTGACTGGGTTTTTACCGCTCATATCATAAATTGGCCCTTGCAATAAATATTTGCCATCATCAGTGATATAAACAACCCCTGTTGTGGTTTCAACAACATTCAGCCCAACGATTGGCGAAGGTTTAATTACCTCAACAACCATGTTGTATTTTTCCAAAGTATCACGGATAACTTTTTCTTCTGTTGCCCCATAGACCGTGGAAGTCACAGTCGCAATACATGCAGCAGCCAATAATAACAATTTGCGTTTCATAGATAGTCCTTTAATCATGCATCACCCCCTTGGATGATGCTGCTCATGCAATACTCGTAACCGTTCAGTAGCAACATGAGTATAAATTTGGGTGGTTGAAAGATCACTATGACCTAACAACATTTGTACCACGCGTAAATCTGCCCCATGATTGAGTAAATGGGTTGCAAATGCGTGTCTAAGAACATGTGGTGAGAGTCGCTCGCTATCAATATGTGCAAGTACTGCATAATATTTTATTCGATGCCAAAACGTTTGCCGAGTCATTTTCGTGCCACGCTTACTCGGGAATAGAATATCGCTAGTTTTGCCATTTAATAAATCTGGGCGACCTTCATCAATATATTTCTCTAGCCAATATATTGCCTCTTCCCCCAAGGGAATCAATCTTTCTTTATCGCCTTTACCAACAACGCGAATAACCCCCTGCCGCAAGCTAATATCTGAAAAAGTTAAGCCGATTAATTCAGAAACACGCAAACCACAAGCATATAGCACTTCCAACATGGCCTTATCACGTAGTTCTAAAGCATCTTCGGTAGCAGGGGCATTCAATAAATCTTCAACTTGTTTTTCACTTAAATCTTTGGGTAAACGCTGCGGAATTTTGGGGGCAGCAATCACCGCAGAAGGGTCATCCAGACGGATTTTCTCCCGATACAAATATTGAAATAACCTACGCATCGCACTTAATAAACGTGCTGAACTGGTTGCTTTATATCCACAATCAATACGTTCTGCAAAAAAAGATTGTAAGTCAATTGATTGAACACTTTCTAAATGCAACTGATGCGCATCAAGCCATTTATCTAATAGTTGAAGGTCATTACGATAAGAAGCCAATGTATTTTCGGCTAGATCTTGTTCAAGCCAAATTGTATCAAGAAATTGTTCAATTAATGGATTAAGTTGTTTTGTTTCCACGACAGATAAGCTTCCTTTAGATAATACCACACGATTCTATTATGCCTGAATGTGGCTGCTTCTGTTACAATATCTCTCTTGTGATGAAAACCATAGCTGGACATAGTAATAATATATATGAAAATAGGTCTTTTTTACGGTTCTAGTACCTGTTATACCGAAATGGTTGCAGAAAAAATACGTGATATTCTCGGCGATGATTTAGTCACATTGCATAACGTTAACGATACACCGCCAGCAGAAATGGAACAGTATGATGTTCTTATTTTGGGAATACCTACGTGGGATTTTGGTGAAATACAGGAAGATTGGCTTGAAATTTGGGAAGCGCTTCCCAATCTTAACCTCGCAAATAAAATCATTGCGATGTATGGACTGGGTGACCAAATAGATTATGGCGAGTGGTTTCTTGATGCCCTTGGCATGCTCTATCATCAACTAAAACCAACTGGCGCTAAATTTGTCGGTTTCTGGCCAACTGAAGGCTATACCTTTGATAGCCCTAAACCACTCAATGAAACTGGTGATATGTTTGTTGGGCTGGCATTAGATGAAGTCCACCAGTTTGAACAGACCGATGAACGTATTGCGCAGTGGTGTGTGCAGATTTTTCAGGAAATTGAAGCGCTGTTATGATGCAAGTTTATATGTACTTGCTCATCGAACCCCCAAAGTGAGGGTTACCTACCCTACACTAGGCTACCAATTTGATTTATCACCTATGATTTTGGTAGCCTAAATATCAGGGTATTGCAGCAATAATTGGTTTAAATTACGCCAATTCTCTTCCGACAATGCGTCTTTTGCAACCCACAAATGGAGCTTTTGTGGTTTACCTTGTAACGCTTCTAGTGTCAGTAATATACCATAGCGGGTAAGCCAAGGTGCTTTCAGTATTCTCCATTCATTTTTCTTCCACTGAACCTTATTGCCATTAACCAGTACAGCAACCCCTTTTATTTTACTGATATTTTTCTGGCTCTTTGCCCAACTCGCAACGACAACCACTAATAGCGGCAACCATATCATTGAGTTACCAGGGGACCATGGAGCCAATAGTAAAAACATCCCAATGACCCCATGAACACAGGTTGAGAACAGTTGGGTTTTCCATGAAATGGAGAGATTAGATTTCCACAGGACCACGATTTTTATTTTTTTCCTGAATCAGTTTAATCATACGAAAAAGTTCGTCATCATCTGGACGACCGTGATTCATTAGCCAATTGAATAAATCAGGGTCCGCACATTCTAATAAACGGACAAATACCTGCTTATCGTGAGTTGTTAGGTCATCATATTCATACTCAAAAAACGGCATGATTGAAATATCTAATTCACGCATACCACGGCGGCATGCCCAATGAATTCGCGCTTTATTCTCAATATCCATTCTACTACGGCCTTTTTTGCAGTTAACTGATTAGATTGATTATTTTCCATACTCTAACAGATTATCCGCTAAGAAAACATGTTATAGACTACATTGTTGTAATTTTAGTAGTAAAATACCGTTTTTCTACAAACAGATGATAAAAAACTATTAGATAATACAGCTTCATCATAATAACTACTTGCAATGTTATCTAGCTATTTTACCATTAGGCACCTTTATCTATCAAAGAACAACAGGTGAAATCATGACTAACCAAATTGATAGTACACAGCAATTCCCTCTCGGATCTCAGTCTTTACCACTCGTTTTGATTTCACTGGAAAACTGGGAACTTATTCACCTCCACGGCGCCGATGCAGAAAAATACCTGCAAGGCCAAGTAACCGCAGATATCGCCACACTCAAGCAATCACATGCATTAACAGCACATTGTGATCCTAAAGGTAAGATGTGGAGCGACCTCCGCTTATTCCATCATTTAGATGGCTACTCATATTTATTAAGAACCAGCGTTGCCGACTCACAACTCGCCGAACTGAAAAAATATGCTGTTTTTTCGAAAGTCACCTTTGAAAAAAAACCAGAACTGAAATTAGTCGGAGTCGCGGGTAAAGGCGCTAGAGAAGCACTGGCAACATTATTTACTGCATTACCTGACGCTCAAAACCAAGTGGTTACAGACGACGCCTCCACAATATTACATTTTGCATTACCCACAGAGCGTTTTTTAGTGATCACGAACGAAGAAACGGCACAAAAAATGGCCCAAACCTTAGGTGCTATTCAGGTCAACGATGAACAATGGTTAGCCCTTGATATCGAAGCCGGTTTTGCGATTATCGATCAACAAAATAGTGCCCAACATTTACCTCAAGCAACCAACTTACAAGCCCTACCTGATGGTATTAGCTTTAAAAAAGGCTGTTATACCGGTCAAGAAATGGTTGCCCGTGCAAAATTCCGTGGTGCAAATAAACGTGCGATGTACACCTTAAAAGGTACAGGTACCACTATTCCTGTCGTTGGTGAAGGTGTGGAATGGCAGCTTGGTGATAAATGGCGCCGTACAGGAACTGTTTTAGCTGCTATTCGCTTAGGTAGCGGCGAAATCTATGTGCAAGTCATTATGAATAACGATATGGAAGCGGATAGCGTTTTCCGTGTTATGGGGGATGAGCAAAGTCATCTAACTATCGCACCATTACCTTATTCATTAGAAGAGAATTAATTGGAGTTTTTATGTCATCTGCATTAGGTAACAAGCCCGTAGAGGTGGTTAATTTTGGGGCTTTTACCGAAGTCGTCCAATTTTTGATGGAATTAGATAAACTCAAAAGTGTTTATCGTAAAAATAAGTTATTGAACCGTGAACGCCAAGAAAACACAGCAGAACACAGTTGGCAATTTGCCGTTGCAGCAATGAGTTTTGCACCTTATGTTCAAGGCATTAATATCGAACATGCGATAAAACTTGCCCTTGTTCATGACATTGTTGAAATTGATGCAGGCGATGTATTGGTATTTGATAATGCCGCTCGTGATGCTATTCATGAAGAAGAAGTTAAAGCGGCTAAGCGTATTTTTAACTTACTGCCTAGCCCGCAAAATGAAACGCTATTAGCTCTGTGGAATGAATATGATGCATTAGAAACCCCGGAATCTGTGTATGCGAATGCCATTGACCGAGCGATGCCGATGCTGATGAACCTGCATAATCAAGGCCAAAGTTGGGTCGAAAACCACATTCGTCTGGAACAAGTCCTCAGTAAATGTGATTATATTCAGCAGATCCTACCTGAATTTTATCAACAACTTAAATTACAATTGGAGCTCGCTCAGCAAAAAGGCTGGTTACTGTAATTTATGTCAGAAGCGGCTACAAAGCCGCTTTATTTAACGTGTTACACTCATCTAATCTAATGTGTATTACCCACAGCAAGATATACTTTTCTCTAATTCATTATTTTGATTTAAATAATAAACCACTTTATATTTTTTAATAATTATTAATCTCGACTTATATAGAAATACCAATATTAATAACTTGCCAATTATTAATATCGCTCCTATCTTTATCATTGAACATTTGCCAAAGAGGTTTAAAATGGAAAAATTCAATGAATATTCAAATCCTTACCTTTTACTTCTAGATGTCCATTCACCCGCTATAATTCAATTCAATAAATCAACACACCAAACAATCCCAATTATCGAAGGACTCGGTGGAACCCCTGATGGTATTGCCGTTGACCCTGCTAACCGATTAATTTATTGGAGTAATATGGGTGAAGATTATGAGGCTGACGATGGCTCCATTAATGTGATGAATTTTGATGGTACTGGCAGAAAAATACTATTGGGCAACGGAAAGATAAGAACGCCAAAACAATTGCATCTTGATTTAGTAAATCAACGATTATATTGGTGTGATCGTGAAGGAGGTATGGTTTCATCATGTAATATTGATGGTTCTGATTTATTCGTCCATGTAGCAAGACCCCGAGATAAACACAATAAAGTAGATATATTAGACCAATGTGTTGGCATTACTGTTGATGTCACAAATAATTGGATTTACTGGACTCAGAAAGGGACCCCTAAAGGTAATTTAGGTCGTATTTTTAGGGTGCCATTAACGCCTAAAATCCAACAATCGGCCAATCAACGAACTGATATTCAATTGCTCCTTCAAGACCTCCCCGAACCTATTGATTTATTGCTTGATGAAGAAAACCATATTTTATATTGGACAGATAGAGGCGCTGAGCCCGATGGTAATAGCTTAAATTGTGCCAATATTTCTGCTGATGGATTAAGCCACTACAAGGTGATAAGCCGTGGTTTTAAAGAGGCTATTGGACTCACATATGATAAGCCTGCACAACTGATGTATGTGGCTGACCTTAATGGAGGGGTTTACCGAGTCATTATAGAAACAGGTGCTGTGGAAAAGCTACACCAAGGTAAAAATTATACGGGTATCTCACAATATTTAGGTTAAATAAATCCTAAATAAATAAAGGCTTGAATTCAGTAACTCACCGAAATCAAGCCTAAAGAGTATTTAATTCACATTATATAATAGAAGTGTGCGATATATTCCTACATATAATCTTCAATCGGCACACATGAGCAGTGTAAATGACGATCCCCATACACATCATCAAGCCGTTTTACTGCTGGCCAGTATTTATTCGCTTTCGTTTGTGCTGTTGGGAATGCTGCGAGTTCACGGCTATAACTATGAGGCCACTCCCCGGCTAGCTCCGTTTGCACATGAGGCGAATTCACGAGAGGGTTATCTTCTAGTGTCCACTGCCCTTTCACAACTTGGTCAATTTCATCGCGTATCGCTAACATGGCGTCAATGAACCGATCAATTTCAGTTATGCTTTCAGACTCTGTCGGTTCAATCATTAATGTCCCTGCTACAGGGAAAGACATGGTTGGCGCATGGAAACCATAATCAATTAAGCGCTTAGCAATATAGAGCTCACTGATACCCGTATCTCTTTTAATTGGGCGTAAATCGACAATACATTCATGGGCAACATAGCCTTCTTGCCCTGTATATAAAATGTCATAACGGCCAGAAAGACGCTTGGCAATATAATTCGCATTTAAAATAGCAACTTGGCTAGCTTTACGTAGACCATAAGAGCCCATCATCCGAATATACATCCAGCTAATTGGCAAAATTGATGCACTGCCAAATGGGGCTGCAGATACCGCACCTTGGTCAGTTAACATTTCTTGCTCAACCACAGAATGCCCCGGTACGAACGGTGCCAAGTGTTTTTTCACACCGATAGGCCCCATACCTGGGCCGCCACCGCCGTGAGGGATACAGAATGTTTTATGCAAATTCAGGTGAGAAACATCCGCACCAATAAAGCCCGGTGTTGTTAAACCAACTTGAGCATTCATATTTGCGCCATCAAGATATACTTGCCCACCATATTGGTGAATAATTTCACACACTTCACGAATACTTTCTTCATATACCCCGTGGGTTGATGGGTAAGTTACCATCACACAAGAAAGAGCTTCGCTATGTTGCTGAGCTTTTTCACGTAAATCCGTTAAATCGATATTACCTTCATCATCACAACGCACTACCACCACTTCCATACCTGCCATATGCGCAGAGGCAGGATTGGTACCGTGAGCAGAAGCCGGGATCAAACAAATATTTCGCTCCCCTTCATTGCGACTCTCATGATAGCGACGAATAGCCAATAAACCGGCATATTCACCTTGAGCCCCTGAGTTAGGTTGCATACAAACAGCATCATAACCGGTCAATTGCACTAACCAATGGGAAAGTTGCTCTATCATTTGGTGATAACCTTGAGCCTGCTCAGGTGGGCAGAATGGGTGTAGCTCGCCAAATTCAGGCCAAGTAATTGGGATCATTTCCGCAGCCGCATTAAGCTTCATCGTACAAGAACCCAGAGGGATCATAGCTTGGTTTAAGGCTAAATCTTTGCGCTCTAAACTATGCATATAGCGCATCATTTCGGTTTCACTATGGTAACGATGAAAATTTGGATGAGCTAAAATTTCATCATCACGTAACATAGAGCTTGGGATCGCTTGCTCTGTCGCTGAAACAGATTGGTCTAGTTTTTCAAAATCTAACTTAGCTTCAACACCTGTGATCACCGCAAACAATTCATTTAAATCTTGGCGAGTCGTGATTTCACTAAAAGTCACGCCAACTGCACCACGAATATCAGTACGTAAATTCACTTTGGCTTTTTCAGCACGCGCTAGCACCGCTGTTTTGTCAGCGACTTCAATACATAACGTATCAAACCAAGTTTTATGGCGTGATGTAAAACCTGCGTCTGCTAATGCCTTGGCAAAAATAGTGCTGAAGCGATGAATACGCTCTGCAATTATTTTCAGCCCTTTTGGCCCATGATAAACCGCATACATGGCTGCGATATTGGCTAACAGCACTTGGGATGTACAAATATTCGAGTTCGCTTTTTCACGGCGAATATGTTGTTCACGGGTTTGCATCGCCATACGCAGTGCGGTATTACCTGCTGCATCCCGTGACACACCGATAATACGTCCAGGCATTGCCCGTTTAAATTCGTCACGACAAGCAAAGAAGGCCGCATGTGGCCCACCATACCCCATCGGGACGCCAAAACGCTGTGCTGAACCGAAGACAATATCCGCCCCTTGCTTACCCGGTGCAGTGAGCAATACTAGCGCCATCATATCTGCTGCAACGCAACTGACAATTTTACGCTCTTTTAATTGGGCAAATAGCGAACTGTAGTCATGGACATTACCTGTCGTGCCAACCTGTTGAAGTAACACACCAAAAATACCTTCGTGTTCCAGTGCTTTCTCTGCGCTATCCACAATCACTTCAAAACCAAAAGTCCCCGCACGTGTGCGAACAACATCCAGAGTTTGCGGATGAACATCATCCGCCACAAAGAAACGATCTACATCTTTCAGTTTGCTGATCCGTTTTGCCATCGCCATAGCTTCTGCCGCAGCGGTGGCTTCGTCCAATAACGATGCAGAAGCGAGGTCTAACCCCGTAAGGTCGATAGTTAACTGTTGAAAATTCAGTAATGATTCTAAACGGCCTTGTGACACCTCCGGTTGATATGGCGTATAAGCGGTATACCAACCCGGGTTTTCTAATAAATTACGCAAAATAACTGGCGGAAGCACAGCAGGGGCATAGCCCATACCAATATAACTTTTGTAGCGTTTATTGAGTGACGCTATTGCTTTTAATTCCGCTAAAGCTTCTTGTTCAGTTGCTCCCCCCCCCACTCTTGGCGGCTCTGCAAGCAAAATGGCTTTGGGGACAATTTTGCCCATCAAGGCATCTAATGACGTTGCACCCACGGTGTCTAACATGGTTTTTAATTGTTGTTCTGATGAACCAATGTGGCGCGAAATGAATTCTGAACGATTTTCTAATTGACTCAGTGACATCGACATATCTGTGTTCCCATCCTTTGTCTGCTATGCATAAGTTGTAGGGCGGTTATTACGGAACTTGCGAGATAACGCTTAAAATCAATGATATTGCGGTTGTTTCTTGTTTCTAACTAATTAGATTTTATCAATCCTCTAAATAGCTCATCTTATGGCTATCACTAAAAAGTGTTTATTCTAAATAGTTTGCGTTGTGGCTAGGCGGCAAACAAATGAGACCCTAGGAGCATACATAAGTATGTGACTAGGGCGAGAGAGCGAAGCCAACACCGCCACAACACAAAATATGACGAATAAACTATTCTTCGGCTTCAATCATAGAAGTATACCCCGCCGCATCAATCAAATCCGCCAGCTCTGCGGTATCCGATGCTTTAATGCGGAAAATCCAACCTTCTTGATACGGCTGTTCATTTACGAGTTCTGGCGCGTCATTCAACTCACTATTAACCGCCACAATTTCGCCACTCAGTGGTGCGTAAATATCAGATGCTGCTTTAACTGATTCGACGACTGCAACGTCATCACCTGCACTTACCGCCGTCCCCACTTCGGGTAAATCAACAAACACCATGTCACCCAACGTTTCTTGCGCATGTTCGGTGATACCAACTGTAAATTCACCATTACCTTCATCGCGCAGCCACTCATGTTCACGGGTGTACATTAATTCTTTAGGTGTATTGCTCATCATTAGCCTCTCAATTTTTAAATTTATTAATCAGATTCGCCCAAATTACACTAAGCAGTTACCTTCACGGACAAAGCCCGGTTTAACAACTTCAACTGGCATTTCTCTTTGTCTGATTTCAACAATTGCTTTGTCTTGAATTCCGTTCGGGACACGCGCTAACGCAATACTGAAGCCAAGGGTTGGCGAGAAAGAGCCACTGGTTATTACCCCTTCTTGTAGTTTCCCCAGTTCATCAGTAAAGCGAACAACTTGCCCTGCACGCAGTATACCTTTTTCACGCATCACAATACCGACAAGTTTTTCAGTACCTTGTTCGCGTAATTTTTCCAATGCTTCACGGCCAATAAATTGGCGATCTTCTGGTTTCCAAGAGATCGTCCATCCCATATTCGCGGCTAATGGTGAAATCGTTTCATCCATATCTTGCCCATATAGGTTCATACCGGCTTCAAGTCGCAAAGTATCCCGCGCCCCTAAGCCCGCTGGGTGTACCCCTGCCTTAAGCAGTTTATGCCAAAATTCAACGACCTGCTCTTTAGGCATAGCAATTTCATAACCTTTTTCGCCGGTATAGCCCGTGGTTGCGATGAACAAATCTCCAGTTTGAATACCATAAAATGGTTTCATTCCTTCAATGGCGCTATTTTGTTCCGAACTCAGTAATGAATGAACCTTTTCTGGTGCTTGCGGCCCTTGGACAGCTAATAACGCTAAGTCATCGCGAACACGAATTTCAACGGCATAACCTTTAGCATGTTGTTCAATCCAAGCGAGGTCTTTATCGCGTGTTGCTGAGTTGACGACGAGACGATAAAAGTCATCAGCGAGGTAATACACAATCAGGTCATCAATAACACCACCTGAAGCATTCAGCATGCCTGTATATAAGGCTTTACCTTGCTCTGTAAGTTTATTGATATCGTTGGCGAGAAGATAACGGAGAAAATCGCGACAGCCTTCCCCGTGTAAATCGACAATAGTCATATGGGAAACATCAAACATCCCTGCTTCGGTTCTGACAAAATTATGTTCATTGATCTGCGAACCATAATGCAACGGCATCATCCAACCATGAAAATCGACCATTTTTGCACCGCAGGCTATATGTTCATCATATAGCGTTGTTTGCTTTACCATGAATACCCTCTTTACATTATTAATTAATATGACAGGGTGATTGCGCAGTGAAAATTATCCATCTGCAACAAAGTCGCGAGATAATTTTAACCCGACGCAAACGATAACTTTTAAAAAACCTACCACTGTTTGCAGTTCTATTCTATAAAAAAAAATAGGGCGACCATCCATCTGTATTACTGATTGCGCTCTGATTTTGCCAGTGCTTTTTGTTAAATAATTGAGAATGATCACTCAAAACCCTTACATTTAGCGTCTAGGAGCTCAAAATATCATCAATTAAAGAATTTAAATGATAGCTTCGCCAATAAAACTCATCACACCAATATAAATAAAACTAATGCGAAAAATGAATGTAATTAGTTTTTTTCAGTCATGATAAAAAGAGAAAAGTCTGCTATTCATACTAAAACAAGATCGGCAGGGTTATTTCGTATACAGAAACCAGTGATGACACTTTGTATATTGAAATTAAAAAAGAAAAAGACACAATTTATAAGATTGTGCCTTTGCAGAAAGGGATTTAGAGAGTGTCTTCGACTTGTAACTGTTCCAGCCACTTCGGCATATCAAACAGCCCCATCGCATGGTTCAATAATTGCGGTTTAACACCCGGTAAGCTGTCCGCTAAAACCAGCCCGATATCACGAAGTAATTTCTTCGCAGGGTTATTGCCATCAAACAATTCACGGAAACCTTGCATACCAGCTAGCATCAACGCTGCACTGTGCTTACGGCTGCGCTCGTAATCACGCAAGTATAAATATTGACCAAAGTCTTTACCTTCGCGGTGCAAACGTTTAATTTCACCAATCAACATAGCCACATCCATAAACCCAAGGTTAACCCCTTGGCCCGCTAATGGATGGATGGTATGTGCCGCATCCCCCAACAGAGCTAAGCGTTGAGCTGCAAATTGCCTTGCATAACGCCCTGTGAGAGGAATGGTTAATCTCTCACTTTCCACTTGGCAAAGACCCAGACGAACATCAAATGCAACCGCCAGTTCTTTATTAAAATTAGCAGGTTCTAAAGATTGACGCCTAGCTGCCTCAGTGGCAGGTTGAGACCACACAATTGAACAAAGATGTGGGTCACTTAATGGTAAAAACGCTAAAATACCTTCACCATCAAAAGCTTGTCGAGCAACGCCTTCGTGAGGTTTTTCGGTTCGGATCGTAGCAACTAACGCGGTATGTTCATAATCCCAAAAGGTTAATGGGATATCAGCATGGCTACGCAACCACGAGTTTGCCCCATCAGCCCCCACAATCAACCGTGCCGTTAACATGTTTTCATCATCTAACGTAATGAAAACATCATTTTCACCCCACACCACTTTTTTAATTGTTGCGGGGGCTAATAATGTCACATCGCGAAGCTGAGACGCCTTTTGCCATAGTGCATCACGTACAACATTATTCTCAACAATATGCCCTAAATGCGTCAGGTTACGTTCTTGAGCGGTAAAAGAAATACGCCCAAAGCTATCGTTATCCCAAACTTCCATGCCATTATATGCAGAAGCTCGCATTCCTTTAATAGTTGACCATACACCTAAGTGGGTCAGTAACTTTTCACTTGCCGCATTAATAGCAGATACCCTTAATGCATGCGGCTCTGCTACACTAAATGGTACCTTGGGTGGATGAGTCTCAATTACCGCAACACGGAGCCCGCTCCCTTCAAGCCCACAAGCGAGTGCCAACCCAACCATACCACCACCGGCGATAACCACATCAAATGATTGCATATTTTTTATTCCTCTTTATTTCGTGGTTATTGGTGTGCAACCCAACCCAATGTTTGGCGAGCCAAAACATCACGAGCTGGCGGTAACATTTCCATTGCCATTAAACCTAAGTTACGCCCGACAATAAGCGGTAAACAGCGATTCGCAAATAAACGAACCAAACCGTCGGTTATCGTAACCGTTTTGTCTCTATCTAACGCTCTGGCTTGCTGGTATTGGCTGAGTAATGAATAACGGCCAATGTCTTGCCCTTTCGCGTTTGCATCTACCACAATGTGAGCCAGTTGCATCACATCACGGATACCTAAATTAAAGCCTTGCCCCGCAATAGGATGCAGGGTCTGAGCAGCGTTCCCCACTAACACGACTCGATGACTAACAGGGTTAAGCGCCTTACGTAATACCAATGGATAACAATGACGCTTACCGGCCATGACGATTTCGCCTAGCCGCCAGCCGAATGCTTGCTGTAATTTATCCTTGAATGTCTCATCATCCCAAGACCTAATTGTGTCAGCTTGTTCTTGCTGATGGCACCAAACCAATGAACTACGGCCTTGTGACATTGGCAACAAGGCTAATGGGCCAAATTCCGTAAAGCGTTCAAAGGCTTGGCCTTGTGGGTCTATGGCGGTTTTCACATTCGCGATAATAGCCACTTGCCCATAATCGTCCTGTTGCCATTGCATATGGCAGGCTTTACCAATCGCGGAATGGCTGCCATCCGCAGCAATCAGTAATTCCCCTGTCACCTTATCTCCATTATCCAAGGTGACCGTCACAATCTCTTGTTCACGATAAACATTTTCTACTTTTGCAGGGCAATAAAGGGTTACACCGGGGGCTTTACGTAACAATGAAAATAGGCGGGCGCCAGCTTCGTGCAGTTCAATAACATTGCCTAGAGCATCGATATGATAATCATCGGCTACGATATTCACAAAACCAGCATGGCCCCTATCAGACACATGAACATGATTAATGGGGGTCACACAATCCGCTAAAGCAGGCCAAATGCCTATTTTTGCTAACGACTGACAAGTACCGTGGGCTAGCGCAATCGCACGTGCGTCGAACCCCGGATGTTTGCCATCAGGCAAAGCTGCCTCGATTAATGAAACCGATAATTTTCCTTGGCTAAGGGATGATATCGCCAGTGCTAATGTTGCACCCGCCATACCGCCCCCCACGATGATCACATTCATGCGTTGTTTATTACCTTTCTATGATGACTGACAGCTACCCTAAATTGTGCGTTGCTGCCGCCATTAGGGCTTCAATTTCATCAGGGTCTTTCACGACTAAATCTGTTAAGTTTTCATTTCCGTTTTCGGTGATAACAATATCATCTTCGATACGTACACCAATACCGCGATATTGTGGTGGCACATTGGCATCTGGAGCAATATATAAACCAGGCTCAACAGTTAATACCATCCCCACTTCAAGTGTACGGTCGCGGTCTGTGCCATAAAAACCTACATCATGTACATCTAACCCTAACCAATGACTTAAACCATGCATAAAGAATGGCTGATATGCTTTGTTTTCGATCAATTGATCCACATCGCCTTGTAAAATTCCAAGTGCGACAAGACCTTCTGTTTTGATACGAACAATTTCACGAGTCACCTCATGAATACTGGTTCCCGGGCGGTATAGCTCTAACGCGGTATTTAACGCTTTAAGGACGATATCGTAAATTTCACGTTGCGCTTGGCTAAATTTACCATTTACTGGGAAAGTACGCGTGATATCCCCTGCATAGCCTTCAAATTCTGCCCCCGCATCAATCAAGACTAATTCGCCATCCTTCATTAGGCTCTCATTTTCGGTGTAATGCAAAATACAGGCATTTTCACCACTACCCACAATGGAGTTGTACGAAGGGAAACGTGCACCATGGCGAGTAAATTCGTGTTCTAACTCACCACAAAGTTGGTATTCATACATATTAGGTCGGCAAGTTTCCATGGCTCTAACGTGTGCGAGAGCAGAAATTCGCCCAGCCATACGCAGAGTATTAATTTCTTCTTCTGACTTAAATAAGCGCATTTCATGGACAATCGGCCGCCAATCTACCAATGTTTGTGGCGCTCGTAAGTGACGACGGCTGCCTTTACGTAAAATATCTAAGGCATCAAATACCAATTTATCGGCATAGGCAAACTCCCCCTGTGCATGATAAACCACATCGAGGCCGTTCAGTAATTGATAAAGTTGTTCTTCTATTTCATTGAAAGGTAACGCTTTGTCGATACCTAACTTTTCAGGTGCGGCGTCTTGGCCAAGGCGGCGACCAAACCAAATTTCAGCAGTTAAATCACGAACACGGTTAAAAAGAACAGAATGGCTATGTTTTTCATCGCTCTTAATCAACACTAATACGGCTTCAGGTTCGCTAAACCCCGTCAAATAAAGGAAATCACTGTGTTGACGGTACGGGTATTCGCAATCCGCATTACGCTGCGCAGGAGGCGCTGAGAAAATAATTGCTGCACTGCCTGGTTGCATTTGAGCCAATAATGCATTGCGACGAGAAATAAATTCCTGTTTATTCATACCGTTTTTGCCTTATTATCAGAATAATTAGATTGCTGAATATATTGCTTGTGTTTAACCAATCACATAGCAACATACACTGGCGAAATGACTTAAAACTGGATACACCCCGTTTTCAAGCACTTAATTTTATCAATAATATAATATCGTCCGATAAAGTTAAGTGGCTTTGAAAACTCACGTTACACGTTAAAAGAAACTAATGAAGAACTGGCTTATCATTTTCCACTGCGGTTGGGCCTTGGCCTTTAGTTGGCTCAATCAATGCAATGTAACATAATTGCACCGCCACCCTGACATACTCCACTACTTCTTCTAACGCTTGCTCGAGTTCTTCTTGGTCTTCGTCTTCATCATAACCAAGCATACCAATATTGCGTAAATCTGTGATAACCTCGCTTATCTCTTTTTTATCAGCCAGTTTCGGTTGTGTAACACCAACACCTAATAAAAAGTGATTTACCCAGCCAGCTAGCGCATCAGCATGGTCAAAAACAGAAGCGTCTTCGTCAGGAAATAGCATAGTAAATGCAAACTCGCTATCATCAAGTGCTTCAAACGTGGTATCAAAAAGTTCTCGCAGTGGCTGTGAAACGGTTTGTGGAAAAGCTAAACCATCGTTAGCAAGGTCATGGACTAACGTTTGCCAGCTTTGGTCACGTCCCCCACCACAGATCAACCCGGTTATTAGACCATGGATCTCCGCGGCAGTAAGTGCGATTGAGTGCTGTTGCAGTAGTTTGTCCAGTGATTCATAGTTTGGTAAAGATTTTTGTATAGACATCTGAATTCGTCATGTTAGCTTATGATTCGTGATATGCTACCATCAAGGATAGCCGCTAGACCAGTATGCTTTTGTCTTATCTATTAATTGCGCCAAATATGATGTATTTATGGCGAGTATTATTCAGTATGGAGGTATCATGTCCGCACAACCTGTCGACATCCAGATTTTCGGGCGTTCAATGCGAGTTAACTGCCCATCAGAACAAAAAGAAGCCCTTCTTGAGTCGGCTAAAGAATTAGAACAACGCTTGCAAAATCTGAAAGATAGAAGCGGTGTGACCAATATGGAACAACTTATTTTTATCGTAGCATTGAACGTCTGTCACGAATTAGCACAAGAAAAGACAAAAACGCGTGATTATGCTTATAATATGGAAGAGAAAATAAAAATGTTGCAGCACACAATCGAACAAGCGTTGCACGATCAGGTGAAAATTACTGAGAGGCAGGTATTGCCCTTAGAGTAAATCTGCTTATTAATCAGACACTAGTAGAAAAAAATATACAAAATTAAGGTTGCATTTTAAATCTAGTTTCGTACAATGAAATCACTGAGTAACGATAAGTTCTCAAACCAAATTTCTCTGAGATGCGCGTGAGTGGGCGAGTCCCCTGAGCCGATATTTCAACTAAATAGAATGTGGTTATGGCGCTGGTGAGCATGCCTGATTCGCTCAGGAAGCCTAAAGGTTGCTAAACTGCGTTCACCTTGAACCAAGGGTTCAAGGGTTACAGCCTACAACGGCATCTTGGAGACCCTCAATTAAGTTCCTGCTTATTTTTCATTTGTTTTCTACATAACCTTTCATCTTGCGATATACTTTAAGTAATTTACTTTCTTGGTTAACTGTTTTTTATCGCATATATAACAGGTTATCACATGCAAGACTCCCTCTCGACCCAACGCCAGCAGGTACGTCAAACAATCCGCCAAGCACGTCGTCAATTAAGCGCTCAGCAGCAATATGACGCTGCGGAACAACTCATGCATAATGCATTAAACCACCCGAAAATAGCACAAGCCAACACGATTGCTTTGTTTCTTTCTTTTGATGGCGAAATTGATACTAAACCGCTTATTCAGGCGCTCTGGGCTGAAGGCAAACAAGTCTATCTCCCTGTTTTACATCCTTTTAGTCGTCACCATTTATTATTTCTTCACTATCGCCCCGATAGCCAACTCGTTAAAAACCGATTTAATATTGATGAACCACCGCTTGATGTTAGAGATGTGCTACCACTTGAGAAACTGGATATCATGCTTATCCCATTAGTGGCATTTGATACTCAAGGGCAACGGTTAGGTATGGGAGGTGGGTTCTATGATAGGACTCTAGCAAATTGGCAAAAAACCGGTTTTTATCCAATTGGCCTTGCCCATAATTGCCAGCAAGTAGAAAAACTCCCCATCGCACACTGGGATGTTCCTTTACCCGAAATTATTACGCCGCAAAAAGTATGGCGCTGGTCATAAATACCCGCGCCATCATTTCACACAATTTTTAGCGTAACTTAGAACAGTAAACGCGCACGAATGGTTCCAGGCAAATCTTTTAATTTCTGGAGTGCTTCATCTGTTTGGTTTGGCGTTTGCATTAATACATCAATAACCACATAACCTACGTTGCCTGATGTACGTAAATACTGGCCAACAACGTTAATGTTATTTTCAGTAAATACTTGGTTGATGCTGTTCAAAATACCTGGACGGTTTTCATGAATATGCAAGAAACGGTTGGTATCTTCAGTATGGACAGGCAGGGAAACTTCAGGGAAGTTAACCGCAGATAGTGTTGAACCATTATCTGAGTATTTCGCCAACTTACTAGCCACTTCTAACCCAATATTTTCTTGAGCTTCTTCTGTAGAGCCCCCAATGTGCGGCGTTAAAATCACATTATCGAACTTAATTAATTCAGAGATAAATGGGTCATTAGGGTCATTATTTGCAGCTGGCTCACTTGGGAATACGTCCACCGCAGCACCTGATAAATGCTTGCTTTCCAACGCGGCTGCCAGTGAAGGAATATCCACAACTGTTCCACGTGATGCGTTAATGAAAATAGAACCAGGCTTCATACGGTCGAATTGTTCTTTAGCAAACATATTCTTCGTACTTGGGGTCTCAGGGACATGTAAGCTAACCACATCGCTCATATTCAGAAGTTCAGTTAAAGAACGAACTTGAGTTGCATTACCTAATGGTAGTTTGTTTTCAATATCATAGAAGAAAACATTCATACCGATACCCTCAGCTAAGATCCCTAACTGAGTACCAATGTGGCCATATCCAACAATACCAAGACGCTTACCGCGTGCTTCAAAACAGCCTTTCGCTTGTTTTTCCCAAATACCACGGTGGGCTTGCATATTCGCTTCAGGAATACGACGCAGTAAAAGTAATAATTGGCCTAATACCATTTCTGCAACGGAACGTGTATTCGAAAATGGTGCGTTAAATACAGGGATACCACGTTTTGCCGCAGCATCTAAATCAACTTGGTTGGTGCCGATACAAAAGCAACCCACTGCAACAAGTTTTTCTGCTGCTGCAAAAATTTCTTCAGTAAGATGAGTACGGGAACGGATACCTACAAAACGTGCATCTTTAATCGCTTCTTTTAATTCTTCGTCGGATAACGCACTTTTGTGATATTCAATATTGGTGTAGCCCGCAGCTTTTAAGTTATCAACCGCACTTTGGTGCACACCTTCTAGCAGTAAAAATTTAATTTTGTCTTTTTGCAAAGATACCTTAACCATTTCCCTACCCTATCGTGAACGTACTTAAGAGTTATAACAGATGAACATATGTGTTTGCCTAACATAGCTCAAGAGAGATGACATCCATCTACCTTGAGCTATGAAGCGTATACCAACATAGCAAAAAATAGCGCAGTAGCAATACAACCGTTTGCTTAATGGATGCTAAAAAGCGCGAAGAAAAAGAAGTTAAATGGTAGAAAATCAGGGGTGATAACACAAAATAAGGATTTTTCCTGCACAATGCCTATTTGTGTGAGATATATCACCAAAATAGCTAGATATTAAAAAAAATAAAATAAATTTCAAATTGGTGATATTAATAAAACTGGTTAATTAATTTAGCTTCTATCAAATCATAAACTAATGACAAAATACCAGTAAGACAAAAAAACCAGTGGGTATAACTCCACTGGCTTATTAAAAAATTGAATACGATATAGATTATAACTTGATGGTTTTAACGCCTTCGTTTGCAGTTCCCATCAAGACGACGTCTGCACCACGATTCGCGAATAACCCAACGGTCACAACACCTGCAATCCCATTAATGGTATTTTCTAATGCCACTGGGTCAATAATATTTAAATTATGGACATCTAAAATCACATTACCGTTATCTGTAATCACATTTTGACGGTACTCTGGCGTGCCACCCAGTTTAACCAATTCACGTGCCACATAGCTACGCGCCATTGGGATCACTTCAACAGGCAGAGGGAATTTACCTAACACATCAACTAACTTAGATTCGTCAACGATACAAACAAAGGTTTTTGCAATTGCAGAAACAATTTTTTCACGTGTTAAAGCCGCACCACCGCCTTTGATCATATTCAGGTGATGGTCAACTTCATCAGCACCATCAACATAAACATCTAAGGAATCCACTTCATTGCAATCAAATACCGTAATACCCAATGATTTTAATTTTTGAGTTGATGCTTCTGAACTTGATACCGCACCTTCTATTTGACCTTTCATTGTTGCTAATGCATCAATGAAGTGTGAAGCCGTCGAGCCCGTTCCAACACCAACAATAGTGCCCGGTTTTACGTAATCAAGTGCTGCCCAACCTACCGCTTTTTTTAATTCGTCCTGAGTCATGCTCATGCCTTTTAAGATTTAATTGAGTCGTGATTAAGGTTATTAATAACTAGTATATACCGGACACCCAATAAGTTGCAGCTTTGTTCGCTGTATTTGTGTCACGGTTCTTGGGATTTAGGCCACAACAATAATATTTTTAAGTGTTATTTGTAAAAATATGGCATAGTGCTTGGTAGAATAACAACAAGGAGATCTTTTTGATGAAGCGCCCTGACTATCGCGCATTACAAGCACTGGATGCCGTTATCCGTGAACGCGGCTTTGAGCGCGCAGCTCAAAAGCTCTGCATCACGCAATCTGCTGTGTCACAACGTATAAAGCAGTTAGAAAACCTATTTGGGCAGCCACTACTTGTGCGTACCGTTCCGCCACACCCAACTGAACAAGGGCAAAAACTGCTAGCATTGCTTCATCAAGTCGAATTGTTAGAAGAACAATGGTTAGGTGATGAAAATAGTGGCTCCACCCCTTTATTGCTCTCACTTGCCGTCAACGCCGACAGCTTGGCAACTTGGTTTCTTCCAGCCCTAAACCCTGTATTAGGCAACAGCCCTATTCGGCTAAATATTCAGGTAGAAGATGAAACTCGAACTCAAGAACGTTTAAGACGTGGTGAAGTGGTAGGCGCTATCAGTATTCAACCCCAAGCCTTACCGGGTTGCTTGGTCGATAAACTTGGCGCACTAGACTATATTTTTGTCGCGTCACCTGGCTTTGCAGCGAAATATTTCCCCGATGGGGTGACTCGCTCTTCGTTATTAAAAGCGCCTGCGGTTGCTTTCGACCATTTAGACGATATGCACCAAGCGTTTGTGCAACAAAACTTTGGGTTGTCGCCCGGCAGTGTTCCATGCCATATCGTGAACTCCTCAGAGGCCTTTGTACAGTTAGCGAAACAAGGTTCTACCTGCTGTATGATCCCACATTTGCAGATAGCAAGTGAATTAGCGAATGGTGAGTTGGTTGATTTAACGCCAGGGCTATGTCAGCGACGCATGCTTTATTGGCACCGCTTCGCACCTGAAAGCCGTACAATGAAAAAAGTGACTGACGCCCTATTAAAAACTGGGCGCCAGATGTTAAAACAAGAAGATGAACCCGCAAAAGACTAGCGTTTTAATTCAAATACCACATCAACTTGGTCATTAAAATCAATACTCTGTTGTTCATAAGTCTCATCAATCTTGAGGTCTTGAGCAACAGAGGCTTTCATCGCCCCACCATAATTTCTTGTTGCCATTGGATATGGCACCGCAGCTGGCGCATTATAGTTAATGCTATACACTGGGCCTAACTGAACATTAAAGCCTTTCGCTAAGAGATTAGCTTGTTCTGTCGCATTTTTAATCGCTTGAGACCGTGCTTCATCACGATACTGTTGCGGATTAGCCACACCAAACTGTACTGAGTTGATTTCATTGAGACCTGCGGCTAAAGCACCATCTAACAAGACATTAAGTTGGTCTAATTTCTTCACTTTCACTTCAACAGAACGTGTTGCCGTGTAGCCTTCGATGGTTGATTTTTGTTTCACACTACTGTAATCATATTTAGGCTGAGTTCGCACATTTGCTGCATTAATATCTTCTTTTTCAATACCATTTTTCTTAAGAAACTCAAAATACTCCGCAACTCGCTTATCGACCCCGGCTTTCGCAGCCGCCGCATCTTTAGCAGTCACTTCCACCTGAATATTCAGCGTCGCCATATCAGGTGTCGCTTTCACTATTGCATTACCCGAGGTGGTAATATGTGGACCATTAGGCAACGGGTCAGCCAATGACATGGTAGGAACCGCAGCACCTGCTACCATCGCAGCTAAAACTAAAGATTTTAATTTCACAGAACCTCCCAAGGCAATTATTTATCGCTAAAAAAGGGATAATTGGTAATAAACTATCCCTGAGCTCAATTTAACAGTAACACATGAAACAAAAAGTACAGTCAGAATAATGAGAAATTAAACGTTATTGCTTGTCTGTTGAAGATATATTGTTATTGAGAAAGCAAACCTAGTCCTTTAAGCCCCTGTATAGCGAGTTGAAATGCAATAAACCACATCACGCTACCGACAAAAATGTTAATAATGCGCTGTGAACGCGGTTTATTTAACACGGGTGAAAACCAAGCTGCAAGTATCGCTAACGCAAAAAACCACACAAAAGAAGCCGTTAATGCTCCAGCCGTAAACCAAGGTCTCAGCTGGCTTTCTAATTGGCCTCCCACACTACCTAATACAACGAAGGTGTCTAAATAAACATGAGGATTCAGCCAAGTGACGGCAAATAATGTGACAATCACTTTCCATCTTGTGATAGCACGGCTTTCTGTTTGAAGTATGACCTCATCAGGGCTGAGTGCTGTCCGAAACGCACCATAGCCATACCATAGAAGAAATACTACGCCTGCCCATGTAATCAATTGCATTAATATTTCAGACTGGCTTAATAAAGCGCTCCCACCAAAAACACCTGCGATAATTAAAACGGTATCACTTAAAGCGCATAACAATGCACTCATTAAATGAAACTGCTTCCGGCTTCCTTGTTGTAAGACAAAAGCATTCTGCGGCCCTAAAGGTAATATCATCGCTGCACCCAATAGTGCACCCTGTAAATAGATCGAAAACATGCATTAATCCCAACTTTTTATTCAATTAATATGCATGAATATTAACGAGAAAAAATTATTAGTGGAAATGATTAAGTCTAATAGGTCATAAGTATCACTTATAACTAAAAACGGATCGGTAAGAAAAATATAGGAGTGAGAAATGAATAAGAGCCTATCGAAGACAGGCTCTTATTTTCAGTGAAACTGCTGAATATGACTTTCTAAATATTACTCGGCAGAATCTTGCTTGATAGGCGCATTTTGTTTATGAACATGAACATCCATTTGTGGGAATGGGATACCAATATTATGTTTATCCAATGCTCGCTTAAACTCTTCTAGCAAGTCCCAATACACAGGCCATGCATCACCATTGGTGGTCCAAAAACGCACTAAATAATTTAATGACGATGGTGCCATATCATGTAAACGGATAGTAACGCCTTTAGCATGCTGAATACGGCTATCTGCGGCGACGATATCACCTAATACTTTTTTCACCACATCAATATCAGAATCGTAAGCAACACCTACAATAATATCTTGACGACGGTTAGGCTCACGACTGGTATTAATAATGTTATCGGCAATGATCTTTCCATTAGGAATAACAATAATACGGTCATCTGCGGTTCTTAGCGTAGTTGAAAATATTTGTACATTTTGCACTGTACCTTCAACAGCACCGATTGAGACATACTCCCCCGCTTTTAGTGGCCTAAATACCACCAGCAACACACCTGCGGCAAAGTTACCCAGCGAGTTTTGTAATGCTAAGCCAACAGCTAAACCGGCCGCCCCCATTACCGCAATCACAGAGGCTGTTTGTACGCCAACTTTCCCTAATACAGCAATTAAGGTGAATGCAACAATGGTATAGCGCGCTATCGCTGATAAAAAGTCACTCACTGTTGAATCAATGCCTTTCATGGTCATCACGCGATGTAAACCACGCCCGACCCATTTTGCAATCATCATCCCGACAATCAAGATAACGATAGCAGACACGATATTCACAGCATACTGAACTAACAGATCTTGGTTCGCCACAAACCAATTCGTTGCATCATTCAACGCGCCTGTAACATCATCAGTATTCATATATATATGCCCTTTAGGATCCAATTATCAATATTAACCCCAACCAATAAATCTTTAACGAAACGTTTAATGGCTGGCCGTACATTGCAAATAATAGCGATGATTCATTAAAACACAAAACAAATCACTAAATAAAATTATTTTATCTATTTTCTATAACAAAAATTCGATAATCTTTTAGCATTAATAAGAAGTCATCAGTGCCGCAAAATGCAACACTTTCATTATCATAATAACTCATTCCTTCTTCCAACCCTTCAGTTTCAAATGATAATTGGTTGGCGCGGATCATCACTTCTTCATCATCAAGCAACAATGTATATTCGTGGCCAATAAGCTCCCATTGTTTTTCACTTCCTTTGATTTTTTCATAGTTTTCTTCAATAGCATCTAACAGACTAAGGTTATTTTTAACCTCTTCATTAAGCCAATATCCAATAGCCTCATGATCCATCGAGAATTTAGCGGAGATAGCTCCGGTGATATCTTGGAAAAATTGGTAGTCCATATGCAGTCCCTCTACTCTTGCGTTATTGAACCTAGTATAACGCGAGTCAAACCGCTTTGTTGAGAGGTATTACCAACAGAAAAAATAAAATTGAGTAAAGCACCGATTTCAACACATAAGCCACGTAATTCACTTAATATTAAATAAGAAAATAATTAAAATAGTCATAATTAAAACAATAGGAGCTCTAATGATCGATCGCTTAGACCATATAGTGCTAACCACAACTAACATTGATGCCTGCATTGACTTTTACCAACGGGTGTTAAAAATGGAAGTTATTACCTTTGGTGAACAGCGTTATGCGTTATGTTTTGGGAAGCAAAAAATCAATATTCACCAATATGGAAAAGAATTTGAACCCAAAGCCCACTTGCCTGTACCGGGTGCACTCGATTTATGTTTTATTAGTGATATACCGCTGTGTGACGTGCAAATGCATATTGAACAACAAGGTGTAAAAATTATTGAAGGGCCGGTGAATCGGACTGGTGCAACTGGAGCAATTAGATCTATTTACTTACGTGATGTCGATTTAAATTTAATCGAAATTTCTGAATATATTTAGCAAATACACCCAATTAAAAAAGGCCCCTAACATTAGGAGCCTCCGTTATTAATATTACCTTATTACACCGCTGTTTGGAAAATCACGCCATCCGCTTTTTCGGTATATTGTGATAACTGGTCAAAGTTCAGGTAACGGTATGTATCCGCCGCTGTTTCATCGACCTTATCCATAAACTGCAGATATTCTGCTGGCGTTGGTAAACGACCTAACAGAGAAGCTACCGCTGCCAGTTCTGCTGATGCGAGGTAAACATTCGCACCTGTTCCTAAACGGTTAGGGAAGTTACGCGTTGAAGTGGAAACGACTGTCGCCCCATCAGCTACACGTGCTTGGTTACCCATACATAGTGAACACCCTGGAACTTCAATTCGCGCACCACTCTTACCAAACACACTGTAGTAACCTTCTTCGGTTAGTTGCGCTGCGTCCATCTTAGTTGGCGGCGCAACCCATAAACGTGTTGGTAATTGGCCTTTATGAGAATCCAATAACTTACCTGCTGCACGGAAGTGACCAATGTTTGTCATACAAGAACCGATGAAGACCTCATCAATTTTCTCGTTTTGCACATCAGACAATAAACGTGCATCATCTGGGTCATTTGGTGCACACAGAATTGGCTCTTTGATATCATTGAGGTCAATTTCAATCACTGCCGCGTATTCCGCATCTGCATCACCTTCCAGCAGTTGTGGGTCCGCTAACCAGCTTTCCATTCCTTTGATACGGCGTTCAATAGTACGGCGATCACCATAACCTTCGGCTATCATCCACTTTAATAGAACGATATTCGATTGCAGGTATTCGATAATTGGCGCTTTATCTAATTTGATAGTACAACCCGCCGCTGAACGCTCTGCTGACGCATCCGCTAATTCAAACGCTTGTTCGACTTTCAGCTCAGGTAAGCCTTCAATTTCTAAGATACGGCCAGAGAAAATGTTTTTCTTACCTTTTTTCTCTACGGTCAATAGGCCGTCTTTGATTGCATATAGTGGAATTGCATGAACGAGGTCACGTAAAGTGATACCCGGCTGCATTTCACCTTTAAAGCGAACCAATACTGACTCAGGCATATCCAGTGGCATAACACCTGTCGCCGCAGCAAATGCGACTAAACCTGAACCCGCAGGGAATGAAATACCAATTGGGAAACGCGTATGTGAGTCACCACCTGTACCAACGGTATCTGGCAGTAACATACGGTTTAACCATGAGTGGATAATACCATCTCCCGGACGAAGAGAAACACCGCCACGGTTCATGATAAAATCAGGTAAGGTATGGTGTGTTGTCACATCAACAGGTTTTGGATACGCTGCTGTATGGCAGAATGACTGCATGACTAAATCTGCTGAGAAACCAAGGCAAGCTAGGTCTTTCAGTTCATCACGGGTCATCGGCCCGGTTGTATCTTGTGAACCTACAGAGGTCATTTTTGGCTCACAATATTCGCCAGGGCGAATACCTGGGCGACCGCAAGCACGACCAACCATTTTTTGTGCTAATGAGAAACCACGATTGCTTTGTGCAACGGATTTCGCGTGACGGAATACATCTGTCGCTTCTAAGCCCAGTGATTCACGTGCTTTATTGGTTAAGCCACGGCCGATAATCAGTGGAATACGACCACCTGCACGCACTTCGTCAATCAACACATCTGTTTTTAATTCAAATGTTTCTAGCAGTTCGCCCGTTTCGTGGTTACGAACTTCACCTTTAAATGGATAGATATCAATCACATCGCCCATATTCAGTTTAGAAACATCCACTTCAATCGGTAATGCGCCCGCATCTTCCATCGTATTAAAGAAGATTGGTGCAATTTTGCCGCCTAATACCACCCCACCGCCACGTTTATTTGGCACAAATGGGATATCGTCACCCATAAACCACAGCACGGAGTTAGTGGCTGATTTACGAGAAGAACCGGTACCGACGACGTCACCCACGTAAGCTAATGGGAAGCCTTTTTTATTTAATGCATCAATTTGCTTGATTGGACCAACATTACCCGCATCGTCTGGTTCAATACCATCGCGTGCGTTTTTCAGCATTGCTAATGCGTGTAATGGGATATCAGGGCGTGACCATGCATCAGGCGCTGGCGATAAGTCATCTGTGTTAGTTTCACCCGTAACTTTGAACACAGTTACGGTCATTTTTTCAGCTAACGCAGGACGCTCTTTGAACCACTCGGCATCTGCCCATGATTCAATAACTTGTTTAGCGTGAATATTTCCCGCTTTCGCTTTTTCTTCTACGTCGTAGAAGTTATCAAACATCAGTAAGGTGTGAGAAAGTGCTTTAGCGGCGATTGGCGCCAGTTTTTCGTCATCCAACGCTTCAATTAGTGCGTGAATGTTATATCCACCCTGCATAGTACCTAACAGTTCAATGGCTTTTTCAGGGGAGATAAGAGAAGAGGAAGTTTCGCCTTTAGCTATCGCGGCTAAAAATCCAGCTTTTACGTACGCTGCTTCATCAACACCAGGGGGGACGCGGTTGGTCAGCAGGTCTAACAGGAAATCTTCTTCACCTTTGGGTGGGTTTTTGAGTAACTCTACCAGTGCAGCTACTTGTGACGCATCTAATGGCTTAGGGACAATCCCTTGAGCGGCACGCTCGGCTACGTGCTTACGGTATTCTTCTAGCACGACGTTCTCCTCGCTTCTTTGTTATTTATATACCCGGCTCTCTGCACCATACTGACAAAATTATCATCCGGTGCCAGGTCAGAGGAATTTGCTCGCATAATCTCAATGGCGGTAAAATTATGCCCAGCTTCGGGCGATCAGCATAGCAGAATTTAAACGTAATGTTAATTCATTCACAAGAAAGCAACATTTAACTACTAACTTTACGCCTTAACACTTCATTACTGGTTATTTTTCAGCTTAAGATACTATTAATCATCGTAAAACGCCGAAAAAACCATACTTTTTATAATGCATTTTAAAATTTAAAGCACCCTAATTAGTGCCTTTTTTCATCAGCTATCACAAATTATATTTTTTATCGCAATTTTATTTATATTACTAATTGATAAGGTAAATCATTGCGATTGGTTTTAATTTTTTTAAATGTTTTAATGGGTTTTACTACCCTTTTAAACCAATTAAATTGCCAAACGGGTCTTCAAGTTGGCACATTCGATTGTTACCATCTATTAACATTGGCCCGCGATACAGTTTTGCCCCTAGTTGAGTGAAATGCTCAAAAGCCAAATCAAAATCATCGACTTGCCAATACAATACAGTCCCTTTTTTACCCTCACTGACTTTTTTATCCGCTTGCACCACTTCTATCGTGAAGTCTCCGACATGCAGTAAGGTAAAATCAAATTCAGGCAAGTATTCTGCCTTTGCTTGTGGGAAAGCTTGCTGATACCAAGCCAATCCCGCTTGAACATCAGGTACATGAATTAAAATTGCAGTAGGTTTTATTAGCATGATGACTTGTGCACTCATGTGATTCATTAAAAGTACTATTTATATTAATAAGTTACATAGCAAGATCAAGAATGCGATTAGTTTAAAGTACACTATATAGTAGTTAAGTCATGACGAATACATCATGACTTAACTAATCGAATAGGTTCTATCTAATTTGAAGGTTAATCTTCAATGATTTTGACTTCTCGATCAATTAACCGTCCTAAATTTTCACTATGAGAGATTACTGATAATGTTTTGTCTAATAGATCTTTTATCTGAACATGAAGATCTTCTGGATATAAAATTGCCACATCATCTAATTCACAACCTAGGTTTATTATATCTATCAATTTTTCCTCAGAGCCCATTTGTTCAAGTAATTTGGCCAAATACGGTTTGAAAATGAATCCTTCCGCTTCATCAATTGATATCAAATTTTTATCTAATGCAGTTAATACACCTAACGTTAATAAGCTTATAAATTTGCTAGTCTGTTTATCACTAATACTATAATTAAGTCTAGTCACCTATTACTCCAACCACGTTTGATTTTCACATTAATGACTCTGCCACTTTGGTTCCCCCACGCAAAAAAATGGAGGAACCAACCTGCTTATGCGGAAATTAAACTAAAGGTTCTAAACGTAAAAGATGATCTTTAGCTTTCTCTATCAATAATAAAAATTCACTGTAATTAAATTCTAAAAAATCCGAGTCAGGATAAATAATAATTTTTACCTCTTTTTTATCTTCAGACAGTGAAATTTCCCCCCACTGAACATCATTAAAGGAAAGCTCAGCATATAAATCATCTCGGCTTAAAGAACTTCCAACACTGTATTCCAACATAAAATCCCCCCATCAATCATTTACAAACATTATGGCTCTCTAAAACCAATAAATTTCTTACCGTCTATACTAAATCTTAATACCCGACCATCAGGTGATTTAGCATCAATCACTTCAATTCTTTTCCTATTTTCATAAATAGTTCTAGGTCTTATTATTACATTTGGATTATCTAATATTTCATCGATTAATGCTCTAGCTTCCTGATTCAATACTGAAGCTTTTTGGTTGGAATATGAGTATGCAGATCCTTCCCTACCTCCATGCTTTTGGAGCGATCTGCCGGCATTTGTTAAACCATTGCGATTGATTTCTGATGCTGCTTGCTTTAGTTCTTCTTTAGAAGGAAGACCATTATTTTTTATAGAGAACTCATCAGGTTCCCACCCCTCCGGTCCTCCTGCCTTAGAGCCCCCTACCTCTACTTTATCTGAATTTGATAACTCTTTCCCAACATTTGAATTTTTTGCTGCTTTATCTAAATCATTTGAGCAGCTCATACCAAAAGAGCAATCAAACGTTTCCGCTAGGCCATCGCGAATATTACCTAATGTCTTTCCGATACCTTTTACTATGTTGCTGTTTGCCGTTTGTGTGACTTGCGTATTTGAACCAACGCCATGAGATAATGTAGGAACATTCGGTG
>NZ_JAMPPJ010000036.1:0-28666 GCF_028481025.1 Providencia sp. PROV150
TTGGTACCAAAAGTAGCCCAAGTCAAAGTATTTGGAGCTTAGGTTAGTTAATAAAAACAGTTTACTACATTCTTTTTTAGCACAAAATTGACGGTTTATCTGCAAAATAACCGTCAATTTTTTGTAAAATAATGCTTTCTTTGACAAAGATATCTCAAAAAATTATAGTTAGGTCACTCTTTTTCTGCAAGATATGGGTCTTCATAGCCCAACTCAGCCAGAATTTCAGTTTCTAAACCTTCCATTTCTTCCGCTTCATCATCTTCAATATGATCATAGCCTAAAAGATGAAGGCAACCATGAACGACCATATGAGCCCAGTGCTCTTCTGCTGTTTTTTGTTGGTCAATAGCTTCTTGCTCAACGACTTGGCGGCAAATAATTAAATCACCAAGCAAAGGCAGTTCAATTTCTGGTGGAGCCTCAAAGGGGAATGACAACACGTTAGTCGGTTTGTCTTTGCCGCGATAGGTTAAATTTAAGTGATGGCTTTCCTGTTCATCAACTACCCGAATAGTGACTTCACTTAGTGCTTGAAATTTAGGCAAAACAGCCGCTAACCAACGCTGAAACTCGGCTTCCGAAGGCAAGCCATTAGGGTTTTCACACGCAATTTGTAAATCGAGAATAATGTCACTCATTTATAGATTTTCCTGCTTTTCAAATTGCTTTTGCTGTTCTTTTTCTTCACGTAACTGCTGACGGCGTTTATTGTCTTGTTCTTCCCAAGCCTCATAAGCCATGACAACTTTTGCAACGACTGGATGGCGAACTACGTCTTCACTGTGGAAGAAATTGAAGCTTAAATCATCGACTTCGGAAAGCACTTCAATGGCATGACGTAACCCTGATTTACTACCACGAGGTAAGTCAACCTGAGTAATATCACCCGTCACAACCGCTTTGGAATTAAAACCAATACGTGTTAAAAACATCTTCATCTGTTCGATGGTGGTGTTTTGGCTCTCATCTAAAATAATAAAAGCATCATTCAAGGTACGGCCACGCATATAGGCCAGCGGTGCGACTTCGATAACATTACGCTCAATCAGCTTTTCAACTTTTTCAAAGCCTAACATTTCGAATAGCGCATCATAAAGTGGGCGTAGATAAGGGTCGACTTTTTGGCTGAGATCCCCAGGTAAAAAACCAAGTTTCTCACCTGCTTCAACCGCAGGACGGGTTAGCAAAATACGGCGGACCTCTTGGCGCTCTAACGCATCTACTGCCGCGGCTACCGCTAAATAGGTTTTCCCAGTTCCTGCAGGGCCAATGCCAAATGTAATATCATGGTCTAAAATATTGGCGATATATTGCGCTTGATTTGGAGTGCGTGGTTTGATCACACCACGTTTAGTCTTAATATTCACCGCTTTACCGTAGTCAGGAACGCTATCGGCAGATTGCTCTAAAACACGGCTATCCAGAATGGCTAAGTGAATATTTTCAGGGTCGATATCAGGGATAACACCGCGCACAGGCGCGGTATCGACATACAGTTGACGTAAAATTTTGCTCGCCGCTTGAACATTCAGCGGCTTACCCGATAACTTAAAACGGTTATCGCGGCGATTAATTTCGATAGCAAGGCGGCGTTCTAGCTGCTTGATATTATCGTCAAATGGCCCGCAGAGGCTCATTAAACGCTGGTTATCTGCGGGTTCTAGAAAGATTTCTTGTGTTGCGATTTGCAAATTTTTTGTCTCGGTCACTGAATATCCTATGGTTGTGGCTTAGGGTTGAAAGCTGCCAACACCTAGCTCATCTTCTTTACGAGTACGTGCAATAACAGACTCTGGTGATTCATGAACGCGAAGACCCATTTGATCTTCTGTACGAATGACTTTACCGCGCAATGAGTTGGTATAAACATCCACAATTTCGACATCCACAAATTTACCGATCATATCCGGTGTGCCTTCAAAGTTCACAACACGGTTATTTTCAGTACGTCCAGACAGCTCCATGACGTTTTTACGCGATGTTCCTTCAACTAAGATACGTTGAACGGTTCCCACCATTTGGCGGCTGAAGCTTAATGCTTGCTGATTAATACGCTGTTGCAGTAAGTATAGACGCTGTTTTTTCTCATCTTCGGTTACATCATCAGGTAAATCCGCAGCTGGGGTGCCTGGACGCGCGGAATAGACAAAGCTGTAGCTCATATCAAAGTTCACGTCTGCAATCAGTTTCATGGTTTTTTCGAAGTCTTCGGTTGTTTCACCGGGGAAGCCCACGATAAAGTCTGAACTGATTAGAATACCAGGGCGTGCTTCACGCAGTTTGCGAATAATGGCTTTATATTCAAGTGCGGTATGAGCGCGTTTCATCATTGTTAGAACGCGGTCTGAGCCACTTTGCACGGGTAGATGCAAGAAACTGACTAATTCAGGGGTATCGCGGTAAACTTCGATGATATCGTCAGTAAATTCAATTGGGTGGCTAGTGGTAAAGCGGACACGGTCGATGCCATCAATAGCCGCGACTAAACGCAGTAATTCTGCAAATGAGCAAATTTCACCATCAAAGGTTTCACCACGGTATGCATTCACGTTTTGGCCCAGTAAGTTAACTTCACGTACACCTTGTGCGGCTAACTGTGCGATTTCAAAAAGAATATCATCACAAGGGCGGCTAACCTCTTCACCACGGGTATAAGGCACTACGCAGAAAGTGCAATACTTGTTACAGCCTTCCATAATGGAAACGAATGCGGTCGGGCCTTCAGCGCGAGGTTCTGGTAAGCGGTCAAATTTTTCAATTTCAGGGAAACTGATATCGATAACAGGGCTACGCGTACCTTGAACTTGATTAATCATCTCAGGCAAACGGTGCAAAGTTTGCGGGCCGAAAACGATGTCAACGCTTGGCGCACGTTGGCGAATAAAATCCCCTTCTTGCGAAGCAACACAGCCGCCTACACCAATGATGATGTCAGGGTTTTTATCTTTAAAAAACTTCCAACGACCAAGCTGATGGAAGACTTTTTCTTGTGCTTTTTCACGAATGGAACAGGTATTAAGCAGTAATAAGTCTGCTTCTTCTGCAACTTCAGTGAGTTGATAACCATGGGTATTTTCTAATAAAGAAACCATTTTGGATGAGTCATACTCATTCATTTGGCAACCCCAAGTTTTAATATATAGCTTTTTATTCGTCGACATGTCGTATATCCGGTGTTTTCGAAGCGGCTAGTGTAATGGACTCCGAAACGCGTTGTAAATCCAAAGTCCTACCCTTTATATTTTTGGGAACTCGCATGCATTTTGATTAAGGACATCATTGTATGATGGGATAAATGCAAAGATATTTAAAATGATATCACTACACGAAATCTAAGGGCAGGCAATTTGCCTATTGTTTTAAAATTAGCACGTATTGTATTCATTTGCGGCATCAGTGACCAGAGGATGTTGCAAAATTGTGGTTGTTTTTTGTGCAAATCAAAGTGTTTTCAGCAAAATATACTATTTGTAAGGTTATTAAGGTGGAGGAATGAATGACCTCTAAGACTTCAATGCCTATATTTCCTGTGAGAACCCTCATTTTTCGGTACAATACCTTTATCAACGTGGTCACTGTTATCAAACAATAACCTTTATTAAACAGTAACCTTTATTAAACAGTAAATAGTAGCGAACGTATGAATAAATTAATCGAATCTTATGATGTTGTCGTCGTTGGCGCGGGTATGACTGGCGCGGCGGCAGCATTGGGCTTTGCTCAAGAAGGCATGCGAGTTGCTTTGCTTGAAAAAGCACAACCTGTGGCCTTTGACCCACAAAGTGCCCCTGATGTTCGTATTTCTGCGATTAGCCGCGCTTCTGTTGAATTGTTGGAGCAATTAGGGGCTTGGCAACATGTTAAGGCAATGCGAAGTGCCCCATATCGCCAGTTAGAAACATGGGAAGAACCAGATAGCAATGTGATTTTTGATGCTAAAAGCCTTGGGCTACCTGAACTTGGGTTTATGGTAGAAAACAGAGTACTACAGCTTGCGTTATGGCAAGAATGTGAAAAATACAGCAATCTAGACCTTGTTTGCCCGGCGAAACTCATCAATTTATACCAACCTAAGCAGCAAAAAGAATGGATGTTAGCATTAGATGATGGCCATACTTTACAAGCTAAGCTTGTGGTCGGAGCCGATGGCGCTAATTCGCAAGTCCGTAAAATGGCAGGAATTGGTAGCCGCGGCTGGCAGTATCGCCAGTCATGTATGTTGATTAGCATTCAAACACAGCAACCTCAGCAAGATAAAACATGGCAGCAGTTTTTCCCATCAGGGCCAAGGGCATTTTTACCTCTGTATGATAATTGGGCCTCATTAGTCTGGTATGACAGTCCCGCAAAGATTAGACGTTTACAAGGTATGTCAATGGAACAATTGACGGGAGCAATATCCGAAGCCTTTCCTGAACGTTTAGGGCCTGTTACTGCAATTGCGTCAGGGGCATTTCCACTGACTCGTCATCATGCAAGCCGCTATGTGATGGATGGGTTAGCATTGATTGGCGATGCAGCCCATACTATCAACCCATTAGCGGGGCAGGGTGTGAATTTAGGCTACCGAGATGTTGATGCTCTTTTGAAAGAAGTAATTTACGCGCGTGAATATATACAACCTTGGAGTTCCCTTGATGTATTGAAACGTTACCAACGACGTCGTTTGCCTGATAATTTAATTATGCAAGCTGGGATGGATGTTTTTTACATGGCATTTAGTGAAAACTTACCAGGATTAAAAATATTTAGGAATCTTGGGTTGATGGCGGCACAGCGTGCTGGAGAAGCGAAAAAGCTGGCGTTGAAGTATGCGTTAGGTTTATAGAAATTATCTTGAATATAATAAATAGGCCGCTAATTAGCGGCCTATTTATTATTAAGTGAAGAAGTTAGTGCTATTTATTATTAGCTAAATCAACCGGTTGAATATTACTTGTGTCTGTATTGATGCTGTCATCTTCAGTAATCACAGAATCCAATGTTTCATTTTTTGCTGAAAACGCATGAGCCAGTTTTTCGGTATCCAGTTCTTTTTCCCAACGTGCAACAACGATACACGCACACGCGTTACCCACTAAGTTAGTTAAAGCACGGCACTCAGACATAAAGCGGTCAATACCAAGGATTAAGGCCATACCTGCAACAGGAATGCTTGGAACAACCATTAAGGTTGCCGCTAATGTAATGAAACCCGCACCAGTAACGCCAGCAGCACCTTTAGAGCTAATCATTGCAACGAGCAACAGCGAAATTTGCTCCCAAATCGTCAATTCAATATTGGTAGCTTGAGCAATGAATAATGCAGCCATGGTCATATAAATATTCGTACCATCAAGATTGAATGAATAACCTGTTGGGATAACTAACCCGACAACTGATTTTTCACACCCTGCATGCTCCATTTTGCGCATTAAGCTTGGCAGTGCGGCTTCGGAAGAAGAGGTACCTAAAACTAACCAGAGCTCATCTTTGATATATTTAATTAGCGCAATGATGGAGAAGCCGTTGTATTTAGCAACTGCTCCTAACACTAACAACACAAATAGAACGGATGTAATGTAGAAAGTCATTATCAGCATCATTAAGTTGCCAATAGATGAAATCCCATACTTACCAATGGTAAAGGCCATTGCCCCAAATGCCCCAATAGGCGCGAGTTTCATGAGCATCGCAACCATTTTGAACACAGGTTCAGAAAAGTTTTGCAGTAACTTAACGATAGGCTCGCCGTGTTTACCCGTTGCAGCTAGCGCTAACCCAAAAATAACCGCAATAAATAGAACTTGCAGAATATTTCCATTTACTAATGGACTAATGACGGTATCGGGGATGATATTCATCAAAAAGCCAACAATTGAAGACTCGTGGGCTTTTTCAACGTAAGTAGCAACTTTAGTGCTGTCTAAGGTTGCAGGGTCAATATTCAGGCCAGAGCCTGGGCGAATGATATTGGCAATAATAAGACCAATAATTAATGCAATGGTTGAAAATGTGATGAAGTACAACATCGCTTTACCTGCGACACTACCCACTGCCTTCATGTTTGACATGCCTGAAATACCAGTGACAACCGTTAAGAAGATAACTGGCGCGATAATCATTTTAACGATTTTGATGAATGCATCACCAAGCGGTTTTAATGACTCTCCAATGTCGGGAAAAAAGTGGCCAAGTGCTATACCCAGAACGATGGCTACGATCACCTGAACATATAAGATCTTATATATGGGTTGCTTTATCATGTTTCGCATAAATTTTCTCTGTAAAAATGTTGCGTTTGGCAATTTATAATTATTAGGTTTAAAACTTTTATTAGAGTTTCTGAGAACTAATTTAGTTGGAATGGAAGAAGGGACTGAGTTTATTAGTACCAGAGGTTGATAATAATTTAACTGGTAATAATCATACCTAACTACAATTCGAGCGCAGATTACCACTTTCGATGGTTATATAGAAATGATTGAAGTCACACATTTGATAGAAAAGTTATGCAAACGTAAATTTTATGAGGTAAATGTTGCTTTAACATCACTTTAAACGATTAAGCTATTGGTTAATCGGTAATATTAGGATTAAATAAATAAGCAAATGACCAAAAAGTAATCATTTAAACTAAAAATAGGGATGTAAATATAGAAAACAGTAGAGAGGGATACTTTACTGCTTAAAAAATGGAGTTATCTGCTAATTTGTTACTTTTTATTTAATTTATCAATAAAATCGATAAGTAAAATTAAGACTGCCTAAGCATAGTAAGATAGAGCAGGGAGTTAATTTAAGCGATGTTGAAAAGAGAATGGCTGGGGTACCAGGATTCGAACCTGGGAATGCCAGGATCAAAACCTGGTGCCTTACCGCTTGGCGATACCCCAACAAAAGAAATGGTAGCTACGACGGGATTCGAACCTGTGACCCCAACATTATGAGTGTTGTGCTCTAACCAACTGAGCTACATAGCCATATATGATTTCTTTAAAATGAATTGTGCAACTATAGGTAGGATAGTAGATGGCTGGGGTACCAGGATTCGAACCTGGGAATGCCAGGATCAAAACCTGGTGCCTTACCGCTTGGCGATACCCCATCCGGGAATTCTACTATTGATTGTTTTAAGATGGCTGGGGTACCAGGATTCGAACCTGGGAATGCCAGGATCAAAACCTGGTGCCTTACCGCTTGGCGATACCCCAATCTTAAATTCAATGCTACCGAGAAGGAAAATGGTGCGGGAGACAAGACTTGAACTTGCACACCTTGCGGCGCCAGAACCTAAATCTGGTGCGTCTACCAATTTCGCCACTCCCGCAAAATAATGGTGGCTATGACGGGATTCGAACCTGTGACCCCAACATTATGAGTGTTGTGCTCTAACCAGCTGAGCTACATAGCCATCTTTTTTTGCATTACCTTCGTCGGCGTTGCGGGGCGCATTATGCTAATTACAGACACGACAGTCAACAGCTTTTTGCACTATTTTTCAGAAAATGTGTCTGTTTGTTTGATGAATAATCATTTTGTCGATAAAGCCAGCAAAAAACAAGCCCATATTTGAAAAAAATCACTTTTGTCTTACCTGCTAGATAAATGTAATTTGGTGATGAAGCGAAATAAAACATCGAAAGAGCTCAAGAATTTGCAAGAGGAGGATAGCTGAAAGAGTGTGAAGTGTTTTAAAAATGACTCATGAAACGAAGAATTCAGTTTATAGCTAATAAAAAAGCAGGTATCTCAACCTGCTTTAAAGAAAATAACGCCAAAAATTAGCTTTCAAACAATTTTTGTAATAATTCACCATTAAGCATCGCACGTTTAGTGAGTGCGAAAGCGCCTATTGCCGAATTATGAACCAACTGCGATGTGACGATGGGAAGATTTTCCCTAAATCCTTTCAAGGCTTGTGTGTCAATACAGCTTTGAATCGCGGGTAACAGAATTTGTTCTGCTTCCGTGATATCCCCTGCAATAACGACTTTTTCAGGGTTAAATAAGTTTATAGAGATAGCAATCGCTTTACCGATTTGCCGACCAACGTGCTGGATAACTTCCGTAGCAAGTGGGTCTCCCTTATTAGCAGCTTGGCAAATATGGGAAATCGTACAAGTTTCCAATGTAAGGGAACTTGAATAGCCTTGTTCTAAACGCTGTTTTACGCGGGCTTCAATCGCTTGGTTTGAGGCAATGGTTTCTAAACAACCAAAATTACCACAGTGGCAAAGTTCGCCAAGGGGGTCAACTTGGATATGGCCGATTTCTCCGAGGTTACCTCGGTGGTTGAGCAATATCTCTTTATTGATGACTAAGCCTGCCCCTGCGCCTCTGTGGATACGAACGAGCAGTGAGTCTTCGCAATCACGAGTTGCACCAAAATAGCTCTCAGCGAGGGCTAGGCTGCGAATATCGTGCCCTGCGTAACAGGTAATTTTAAAGTGTGCTTGCAAGTTGTCGATGAGATGCCAATTATCGACCTTGATATGCGGCATGTAGTAAACAATACCACTGTTTGGGTTAACTAACCCAGGGAGAATAATAGAAATCGCGATCAACTCTTTTAAGCGTTTCTGATTGTGTTCGATAAAGTCTTCAAGGGCGGCAATCAGTTTTTGTTCAACCGCTTGCTGAGAGGGCTCTGTGATAGGGTAATGAGCATCGACGATCATTTTGCCACCTAAGTCGTATAAGGCGATGGTGGCATCATAGCGGCCTAAGCGGACGCCAATCGTATGAAAATTTTTGTGCTCAGAAACAATAGATATAGCACGACGGCCCCCAGTGGAGGCCTGTTGGTCAACTTCTTTAATTAAACCACGTTCGAGTAACTGGCGAGTGATTTTAGTCACACTGGCTGGGGCAAGTTGGCTTTGCTCCGCGATTTGAATTCTTGATATCGGGCCATGTTGGTCAATTAAACTATAGACGACAGCGCTATTTAGTTGTTTGACGAGATCAATATTACCAATTTGCTTCAGCGAGTGGCTTTGATTCATTAGCTAGTTACTCATTTTTTGTAGACTTCGGCTCCGTTAACATAGGTTGCAAGGACGTCGAAGTCGTGGTTAAACGCGGTTAAATTCGCAATTTTACCCGGAGCAATAGACCCTAAGGTCTCATCAACTCCGATGGCTCTTGCGGGGTAGAGCGTTGCCATTCTCAGTGTTTCATCTAATGGGATACCCACGTACTCTACACTGTTTCTCACTGCTTCTATCATTGTGAGTGATGAGCCGCTGAGTGTGCCATTTTCATCTACACATAATCCATCGCGGTAGTATATGGTTTTACCTGCGAAGATAAAATGATCCATTTCACCAGTTTGAGGATCTATTCCTGCGGGCGCTGTGGCATCAGTCACTAAAATTAATTTATCACCTTTTAAGTGTTTGCTATTACGAATGTTTGCCCACTGGACATGCAAGCCATCAGCGATAATTCCCGCATATACTTCAGGAGTGTCATAAATAGCGCCAACTAAACCTGGGCCACGGCCTGAAATATATGGCATGGCGTTAAAAAGGTGCGTTGAAAAGCGAATTCCGGCTTTAAAACCCAGTTTGGCTTCTTCATACGTCGCATTTGAATGTCCAGCAGAAATAACAATGCCGGAATCTTTCAATTGGTGAATGTAATCAAGTTCTACCATTTCAGGCGCTAAAGTAATTTTAGTGATAGCGTCTGCATGAGCGGCTAAATAATCAATCATCTGCGCGGATGGTTGACGGATAAATTCAGGGTTATGCGTACCTTTTTTGATAACATTAATATATGGGCCTTCTAAATGAAGTCCTAGAGCTTGGTTCTTGTGGTCTTTTAAGTACTCTGTCATGACCTCAATACCATGCTTCATTAATTCGTCAGAGCAAGTAATCAGCGTTGGCAGGTAACTGGTACACCCTGTACGCTCATTGGCTTTTTGCATGATATCCAAATTCTTTAATGTGACATTTTCTTTATTATCATTGAATTGGACACCACCACAGCCGTTGACTTGCAGGTCAATAAACCCAGCGGATAAGATTGCACCTTGTAGGTCATGCTGTGGAATATGGGAAGGTAATTCAGAGACAGGACAAACATCTTTGATGATTTCACCATCAATGACGACCGCATGGTTATCCAGTCTTTCATGACCTGTATAAATAATGCAATTTGTTAATGCATACATGGCTTAAAACTCCTGACCTCTGGAAGGTGGGTCACCGATCAGCTTTCGCTGACCGGGTGATTGATAAACATAATCTTAGTTAAACTTTTCAATAATTTCAGATTCTAGCTGTTTGAAATATTTAAGCGTTTTAACTTTTAATTCGAGTGTTGCGGGTTCATCACAAACGACCAGTGCTTTTGGGTGCATTTGCACGCAACTTACTGTCCACATATGGTTAATTGAACCTTCAACTGCTGCATGAACTGCGTTCGCTTTATTCGCACCCGTAGCGAGTACCATTAACTCTTCAGCATCCATTAACGTGGCTACACCCACAGTTAAAGCGAATTTTGGTACTTGATTGATATCATTATCAAAGAAACGTGAGTTAGCTTGGCGCGTTTCTGGTGTTAATGTCTTAATGCGGGTACGAGAGTTCAATGAAGAACCGGGTTCATTAAAAGCAATGTGACCGTCGTTACCTACGCCGCCCATAAATAAATTAATTTTGCCGTAAGATTTAATTTTATCTTCATAACGTTGGCATTCCGCATCAACATCAGGGGCATTACCATTCAGTAAATTGATATTTTGCGCTTGAATGTCGATGTGGTTAAAGAAATTATCATGCATAAATGTGTGATAGCTTTGAGGATGATTAGCGGGAATACCAATATACTCATCCATATTAAATGTTACCACATGCTTAAAACTGACTTTTCCTGCGTTATATAAAGCAATCAATGCCTTATAAGTGGCAAGAGGAGTGCCGCCTGTTGGTAACCCAAGAACGAAAGGGCGATCAGCAGTTGGGTTGAATGCGTTAATTTTGTCAGCAATATACTGTGCGGACCAAATGCCGACATCATGCGCATTGTTAAGTGGAATTAGCCTCATGTCTCAATTACCTCTAATAAGTCTGTGAAATCTTTCATGTATATATGTATCCCTGATGTTATTCATTAGATATAGGAATACTCGTTATACTACAAATTTATTACGCGCTGGTGTTGGTACACAGTGCCGTTTTAACGGCTACACCTGCATTTTAAACGCGCTGAGAATATACAGGTTAATAACATAAATAAGTTATTTTTAATCATAAAATAAGTTTTCGATAATAGCTAGTAATTTAGTCATATCGGTAACTCTTTCGTTGACATTTATCACAAATCGAACCTATTTATTTTGCATCGCGAAACAATTAATTTAGACTATAAAATTGATACTCTCAATAACCTAAATTATGATTTAGGTGTGTGAACAATAAGATCCCGTAAATGGGGCAAAAATAGGGCGATAAAGGGGGAGTTTGTGAATATTCTTAGCTACTTACAGCGGATTGGTAGGGCACTTATGGTGCCAGTTGCTGTACTACCAGCCGCAGCAATCCTGATGGGGATTGGCTATTGGATTGACCCAGATGGTTGGGGAGCCAATAGTGCAATCGCGGCGTTACTGATTAAATCGGGTGCGGCTATTATCGATAATATGTCCGTGCTATTTGCTATTGGTGTTGCTTATGGGATGTCAAAAGATAAGGACGGTGCGGCTGCACTGACCGGTTTTGTCGGCTTTTTAGTGGTGACAACACTGTGTTCGCCTGCATCTTATTCCATGATCATGAATGTTCCGCTGGAAAGCGTTCCTGCGGCATTCGGTAAAATTAATAACCAGTTCGTGGGTATCTTAGTTGGGGTTCTATCAGCTGAATTGTACAACCGTTATAGTGGCGTAGAGCTACCCAAAGCGTTGTCTTTCTTTAGCGGCCGTCGTCTCGTACCGATTTTGACCTCGTTCTTAATGATCATCTTAGCCTTCATACTGATGTATGTCTGGCCGGTGGTTTACAACGGTTTAGTCTCTTTCGGTGAAAGCATTAAAGACTTAGGTTCTGTGGGTGCGGGTATTTACGCCTTCTTCAACCGTTTATTAATTCCTGTCGGTCTGCATCACGCACTCAATTCGGTGTTCTGGTTTGACGTTGCAGGAATCAATGATATTCCAAACTTCTTAGGCGGCGCTAAGTCAATTGATGCAGGTCTGGCAACGGTAGGTATTACAGGTCGCTACCAAGCTGGTTTCTTCCCAATTATGATGTTTGGTCTGCCGGGCGCGGCATTAGCGATTTACCACTGCGCACGTCCAGAAAATAAAGCGAAAGTTGCTGGTATTATGATTGCCGGTGCGTTTGCGGCATTCTTTACAGGTATCACTGAACCACTCGAATTCTCTTTCATGTTCGTGGCACCAATTCTGTACGTAATCCACGCATTATTAACGGGTATCTCTGTTTATATTGCAGCGACGATGGAGTGGATCTCTGGATTCGGCTTCAGCGCAGGTTTAGTCGATATGCTATTGCAGTCACGTAACCCATTAGCCGTTCAGTGGTATATGTTGATTGTCCAAGGTTTAGTCTTCTTCTGCATTTATTATGTCATTTTCCGTTTCATGATCCGTAAATTCAACCTGTTAACACCAGGCCGTGAAGAGAGCGCAGGTGATGAAACGATTGATGGTTATGACGAAAGCATTAGCCCTGCCGATAACAGTGACAGCGATATTCAAAAAGAAGCTCGCCAATATGTTGCAGCAGTTGGTGGCAGTGACAACATCGTCAGTATTGATGCCTGTATCACACGTTTACGTTTAGGTGTTAAAGATTCAGCGATTGTTAATGACGCCATGACAAAACGTTTAGGGGCTTCAGGTGTTATTCGCTTAAGCAAACAAAATGTGCAAGTGATTGTCGGTACACGTGCTGAATTGGTGGCAAAAGCGATGACTGAAGTGATTGCAAAAGGCCCTATCGCAGGAGCTGCTCCAGTTGCAGCAGCAGAAGAGAAAAAAGCCGCAGAGCCTACAAAAGCAAAGGGCAATGTGATTTTATCTTTGGTTGCGCCGGTCAGTGGTCAAGTGTTCTCCCTTGACGATGTGCCAGATGAAGCGTTCTCTAGCCGCATTGTGGGCGATGGTATTGCCATCAAACCAACAAGCAGCGAAGTGTTAGCGCCGGCGTCAGGTACGGTGGTGAAAATTTTCGAAACTAACCACGCATTCTGCCTTGAAACAGAAAATGGTGTTGAGCTCATAGTTCATATGGGTATTGATACTGTTGCACTGAAAGGTGAAGGTTGTGCACGTTTAGTGGAAGAAGGTGCGGAAGTGACTGCCGGAACACCAATTCTGAACCTCGACCTCGCGTTCCTTGAGGCCAATGCTAAATCAATGATTAGCCCAGTTATCATCAGTAATATCGATGACTTTGCTGGCGTCGAGATTTTAGTTGACGGTGAAGTAAAAGCAGGCGAAACGGTTATTTATAATGTTCTGAAATAGTTCAGTTTAATATTATAAGTGAGTAAGAGGGTGGCTTAGGCCACCCTTTTTTATGGTGGTTAAATAAGAAAAAGATAATCATTCAAGGTATAACAAATAATGATAATCACTATCAATCGAGTTTAGTTTATAAAGAAAACATAATTAATTGTTAGCTTTGTGGGGAGGTGTTTTTTCTAAAATACGCGAATAATTAAAATTAAAGCGCCTAAAATAATTATAAAAAAGTATCTATAAGGAGAAAGAAATGGGATTAAAAATTCATTTGGTTTGGTTTGATAAACAAACAGAGGAATATGTTGGTGAAGAGTATTCTCTAGATCTAGGCGATAATGATAGCATTATAGAGGAAACCATTAATCCTGAGGAAAATATTATTAATAATGGTTGTTTTGATATGGTTTCTGACTGGGTTTCTAATCTTCAAAATCATATAAAACATAACATTGAATTTAGTAAATATGATTATCAAGTTTCATTCGATTATCGAGATGAATGGTAATTATCTATATTTATAAATTATTAGTAAATAATTTAATTTACTTGTTTTATACAAATTAATATTTATCTAAAACAAAAACATAAGGAATATGCAATATGACTGAATTAATGAAATACTTATAACTTCACTCTCGACTTATGATTTAGGAGAAATTTCGTGAAGTTGATTTCATGGTTTATCGTTATAGGAGCGTTCATGATCGGGACTCCAACTTGGGGGGGAAATATAAATCCTCCTTTAATTCCAACTGTGAGGGATCGTCTATATACCATTGAATATAATGAAACAGAACTTCGTTATGATCCAGACCTACCTAAGCGAGTTCCTTATCCCAAAAAACAACAACAAGTGGTTGAGTTATATCATCGGGCATTAAAAAACAATAATGAAGATGATAATTATGCCTTATTTTCTTTTTTCAGAATTGGTTGCACCGATTTTAAGCATTTACATAATGTGAAAGCTGCAAAAGAAGAGTGTGCACTGGCAAATTTCTTTTTGAAGAGAGTATTAGAAATTAATTCTAATAATGGGTTAGCTCTGTTATTTACAGGGGTAAACCATCAGCATGGTAATGAAGGCTCGAAAAAAAATATGTTAGAAGCAATTTCATATTATGAACGAGCTTACCACCTCCATGGTAATAAGGTACTTGTAGCAGGAAAAAATCTTTCGACGATTTATTTACATGGACTCGGCGGGATCCCTCAGGACTTTAATAAAGCTAAATACTACTTAGAAATGGTAGCAAGAGATAATCCAAAGGGGCAAGATGCATATTACCTCAAGAATTTTGATATCTATGTTGATTTACTCAAAATATCAAATGAGGGCGATAAATGTAAACAACAGGATCCTAATAATCGTATTTGGGTTAAAGAATGTAATGATAAAGTAGAAAAACAAATAGAAACATACCTAAAAAAATATAGAGGAAATCAAAAAGAAGAAGATGCGATTGGTTGATTTAGTAAAGTTTTATTTTATGACTAGTGTGAAAGGTCATTATAAATAATAAGTTAAAAGTATAGAACAAAGAATACTTTAATTTTCTGTGTTAAAAAAGTTGCATTTGTTAATAACATTGGCGAAATCTCAAACAAGGTTGTCAAATTTGCATAAGCAAGGGGCTTTTTTCATCGATAAAATATTTTCTCAATTACTGAGAGGGGTTATCTGTGGAACTGCTTCTGTGTTTATTTGGCTTTATTTCGGGGATCACCACCGCACTATTCGGCTTCGGTGGCGGTTTTATTACGGTTCCACTGTTATATGCCTTGATTACCTTAGTGTGGGGGCCGCAAAGCGATGCAGGCAGTGTGGCAATGCAAATTGCGGTGGCAACTTCAACCTGCGTGATGATTTTTTCATCAACGTTATCAAGTCGTGCCCATTACTTAAAAGGTAATCTTAGCTGGGCAATTATTCGTCCGTTTATTATTCCAATTTCAATTGGTGGCATATTTGGGGCCATTGTTGCGCTATCCGTAGATAGTGCATTAATTCGTTGGATATTTATTGGTTATTTAATTATCACTATTTTAGATTGCTTTATTCGTCCCGGTTTTATGAAAACAGAATCTATAGGTATACAAGCCTCCCGTGGCGGTATTTTTGCCGATACCCCGATTGGCGTGGTGATTGGTGCGGTGGCGGCATTTTTAGGTGTTGGCGGTAGCGTGATGACCGTTCCACTAATGCGGCGCCGTGGTGCCAGTATGATCCAAGCAGCCGCATTTGCGAACCCATTGACATTACCAATGGCGATCACGGGCACATTAACCTATTTTTATTTTGCTATTGATAAGCACATTGATCTCGGAGCAGGGTTTCTGGGGATGATTTATATCAAAGGGGCATTAATTTTAATTGTGACATCGTGGTTAGGGATCCGTTTTGCTTCTTTATTAATGCCTTACCTGAGCGATAAACGTCATGCCCAAAGTTATCCGTTACTGTTACTCGTCGTTTTAGCCGTCATGATACTGGCTTAGAATCGCGTATATCGGTGGGTAAAGATGAGGTTTTTACCCTAAATTCCTTCTGATCATCGCTTTTGCTGCACTTGGCGCAATCAAACGGTTGTTTCCTGATTGATTATGGTAGAATATATTTAATTACTATACGCTTTTGCGCGCTTTTGGCATTGAGGAATGATGACAATGAATGAGGCAGATGCTCGCCCAACAAATTTTATCCGTCAGATCATAGATGAAGATCTGGCGACTGGAAAACACACGTCAGTGCATACGCGTTTTCCACCTGAACCGAATGGCTATTTACATATTGGTCATGCGAAATCAATCTGCTTGAATTTTGGCATTGCCAAGGATTATCAGGGCCAATGTAACTTACGTTTTGATGATACAAATCCTGTAAAAGAAGATGTCGAATACGTTAACTCTATTCAAGAAGACGTTAAATGGCTTGGTTTTGAGTGGAGCGGCGATGTTCGTTATTCCTCTGACTACTTTGATACTTTGTATCAATACGCGATCGAGTTGATCAAAAAAGGCTTAGCTTACGTTGATGAGCTCAGCCCAGACGAAATTCGCGAATATCGTGGGACACTCAAAGAGCCTGGTAAAAATAGCCCATACCGTGAGCGCCTAATTGAAGACAACTTAGCACTATTCGAAAAAATGCGTGCGGGCGGCTTCGAAGAAGGAAAAGCGTGTTTACGCGCGAAAATCGATATGGCTTCGCCATTTATGGTGATGCGCGACCCAGTTTTATATCGTATTAAATTTGCGGAACATCACCAATCTGGCAATAAATGGTGTATTTATCCAATGTATGACTTCACGCATTGTATTTCTGATGCATTAGAAGGCATTACTCACTCTTTATGTACCTTAGAATTCCAAGACAATCGCCGTTTATATGATTGGGTTTTAGATAATATCACGATTGACTGTCACCCTCGTCAGTATGAGTTTTCTCGTCTGAATCTGGAATATACGGTGATGTCTAAGCGTAAACTGAACCAATTAGTGACCGAAAAACACGTAAATGGTTGGGATGACCCACGGATGTTAACCATTTCAGGTTTGCGTCGTCGTGGTTATACCGCAGCATCTATTCGTGAATTTTGCCAACGTATTGGTGTGACGAAGCAAGATAACAACGTCGAAATGGCTTCTTTAGAATCTTGTATTCGTGATGATCTGAATGAGTCAGCACCACGTGCTATGGCGGTTATCGACCCAGTTCGTGTTGTCATTGAAAACATGCCTGCTGGTGAAGAGATTTTAACAGCGCCAAACCATCCAAATAAACCGGAGATGGGAACGCGCCAAGTGCCATTTAGTAACGAAATTTATATTGACCGTGCGGACTTCCGTGAAGAAGCAAATCGCCAATATAAGCGTTTAGTATTAGGCAAAGAAGTTCGTTTGCGTAATGCATACATCATTAAAGCAGAGCGTGTTGAAAAAGATGCGGATGGTAATATTACAACCATTTACTGTACTTATGATGCAGGCACATTAAATAAAGACCCAGCAGATGGCCGTAAAGTGAAAGGCGTTATTCATTGGGTTAGCGTAGCGCATGCCTTGCCTGCAGAAATTCGTCTGTATGACCGTTTATTCACTGTGCCAAACCCAGGTGCAGAAGACGATTTCTTATCCGTTATCAACCCTGACTCGTTAATTATTCGCCACGGTTTTGTTGAGCCAAGCCTGAAAAATGCAGAGGCAGAAAAAGCGTATCAGTTTGAGCGTGAAGGGTATTTCTGCGCAGATAATAAGCTAAGCAGTGTAGATCACTTAGTGTTTAATCGCACTGTTGGGTTGCGTGATACTTGGGCTAAGATTGAGAACTCTTAACTTGATGTCCCTGTCATACTTTGCACCACAGGGGTGTTGGCTTCATTAAGTTACCCGAGTCACATACTTATGTATACTCACGGGATAACTTAATTTGCCGCCTACCTGTGGTACAAATTATTTAGGGGCTAGATCGAGTATTAGAACAAAAAAACGCTGACATTTATTTGCCAGCGTTTTTTATAGTAATCAGCAGAACCTACAGAATTTACTCAGATTTGTTATCCACTTTGTCTTTCAGTAAACCATGCAAATATTTATTGGCTGGGATCACATTACCTTGTGCATCTTTGACTTGGTACTCTTCGCCAGTAATGGACGATTTTGAGGCAACATTATCAATAAATTGTTCTGTAGTTTTGAGACGTTTTTCTGTTTTACGTAGTTTTAAACGTAAGTGAGATTCTGCGTCGGCAGCAGAATGTTCAGTTCCGTTACGAGTAAAAGTAAGGTTCTGTTGCTTACCAAGCTCTGCTAGTAATGATTCAGTACGAACTTTTTCTTCAGGGCTTAGCGCAAGTGCTTGGGTGGTAACAAAAACGCTTAAAAAAAGTACTAAAGCAGATGAAAAACGGTTTGATAGTTGGGCTGTGAGTGACTGCACGAATTTCTCTCCATAGAAAAAAGGTGAGTAAATTATAGGCAGCCTTTTAATTTAAACTATCGGTAAGATTCCTAGAATTCAATGAATGGTAATCCATTAGGGCATAAACCGATAACCAATCCCTGTTTCGGTTAATAAGTGAATAGGGCGAGCAGGGTCATTTTCCAATTTTTGCCGTAGGTGGCCCATATAGATGCGTAAGTAATGATTATGTTCCACATAATTAGGCCCCCAAACTTGCAGTAATAAATGCCGTTGAGTTAATACTTTACCGCTGTTAGCCACGAGTTCACTGAGTAAACGGAACTCAATCGGGGTAAGGTGGAGCTCTTCACCTTGCTTGGTAACAATTCGATTAATAAAATCGATAGTGATATCCCCAAACTGGCATTTTGAGTTTTCTTGGGTGGATTTGCCGAAACGCCGTAAAGCAACCCTAACACGAGCCAGTAATTCGCTAATCCCAAAGGGTTTTGTGAGGTAGTCATCAGCGCCTGCATCCAATGCAGCCACTTTCTGTGATTCTTCTTCGCGAGCGGATAAAACAATAATCGGAATACTGCTCCACTGACGTAGGTCACGAATTAAATCAAGCCCATCACCATCGGGCAAGCCAAGGTCTAAAATCAATAAATCAGGTTGCCGAGTACCCGATTCGATTAGGCCGCGGTGGTAATTTTCGGCTTCAAACACTTTCCAGCCTTCACCCTCCAACGCTAAACGAACAAAGCGACGGATTTCTTTTTCATCTTCAATAACCAGTATTTGATGGTTAGTACTCACAATATCGAGGGTCCTTCTATATTTCTGCCTCAATATCAGGCAGTTGCTTTAAAGGTAAAACAAAATGGAAACTGGCTCCACCTTTATTATTGTTTTGCGCCCAAATTTCGCCTTCATGCAATTGGATAATAGCACGACAAATGGCAAGCCCTAAGCCAACGCCTGGGATTGCTGATTCTTTTTGTGCCCGAGAAAATTTATCAAAAATGGTTTTTTCTTGCCCGTTTGGGATCGCATTGCTGGCATCCCATATTTCAATATGAATTTTTTGCCCTTCAACTGCGGCTCGAATACCAATTGGGGTATCGTTATTGCTATATTTTACGGCATTTTCTAAGAGATTGATTAGCACTCGCTCAATCAAATTGGCATCACAATAAAGCAATAAATCTGCTGGAATATCAATTTCTAAAGGGTGACTGTGTAAGGTGTAATCTAAGGTTCTAACGGCACTACTGGTAATTTCTTGTAGTGATTCCCACGCTAAGTTGGGTTGAATGCTGCCAGATTGCAAACGAGCCATATCCAGTAAATTATTAACTAAGCGAGAAGTGCTCAGTACTTGTTGGCGCATTTGGTTGACTTGCTCTGTTAATGGTGAATTTTCCGCTGATAAGTTCAACATTAAAATTTCAGTTTGCCCGAACAAAACGGTAAGTGGCGTTTTTAGATCATGGGAAAGAGCGGCAAGTAACGAGTTTCTCAGTTGTTCACGTTCAATATTTAATTTGGCTAATTCAGCTTGTTTGGTCAGTTGTAGACGAGCAAGCGAGCTTGCAATCAGCCCCGTAAAGGTTTGTAGCATGCGTTGCTGCTCTGGGATCAATAACTGGCGCATGTTTCTTGGCTCAATGGCAAGAACGGCAAGGGTTTGGTCGGCAGTAGTGATAGGTTGTAATTGATAAGGAACACTTGGCAAAGTATCCGTACCAGCACCGGCTGGCTGGCGTTTATCAAAACTCCACTTAGCAATGGCTTTATCAATTTGCATTGCCGTGTAGCCATCACATTGCAACGGTGTTAATTGCCCATCCTCATCAGGTAATAATAAGCAACTTTTGGCTTGGAAGGCATTATTGAGAAAATGATATCCTGTTTTTCCAATATCATCAGTGGTGATGGCTTGGCCTAATTCTTTTGTCATTTCATATAAATGACGGGTCCGTTGTTCGCGATACCGAGCAATACGAGCTTGGTAGCGCATACCCGCAGTTAAATTCCCCACAACAACCCCAACAATTAGCATCACCGTAAAAGTGACTAAATATTGCATATCCATGATAGCAAGGGAAAAATGGGGTTGAACAAAGAACAGGTCAAAACTGATCACGTTAACCAAGGCGGCAAAGACAGAGGGGCGTCGACCATAAAATAATGCGATTAACACGACACCTAATAGATAGAGTGTCACGAGGTTGGCTTTATCGAGTGCTAATAAAAAGGTACGTGAAAATAAGGTGATAGCGGCGCACATCACAATGGCCATTAAATAGCCATTCATATCCGATCGCCATTTTTCAGAGAACGGTTTTCTTTCGGGTTCTTTGTCCCACTCACTTTTTTCTTCAAGTGCGACGATCACTAGGTCTAGATCTGGGCCGAGCTTACCTAGGCGATCGGCAAAACCGGGGCGTAAATTGAACTTAAACCATTTATTTGTTTTATTACGTCGGCCAATTAATATCTTCCCTAAATTATGTTCTCGTGCGTAACGCAATATGGCTTTTTCTTCAGAAGGATCTGATAAGGTCGCTGTTTCTGCCCCTAAGTCTTGAGCAAGTCGCAATGCTTTTAAGATAGCTCTACGCTGTGTTTCAGGTAGCTGATGAAGCGAAGGGGTTTCAACATAAACAGCATGCCAGACACTACCGAATTTTGCGGCAAGCCGAGCCGCGGTACGAACTAACTTTTCATTTCCCGTATTATGGCCAACGCATAACAATAGCCCATCGCGAGTGTGCCATACGGGCGCTTGGCCTTTAGCGCCACGAAATTCACGCATTTGGTCATCAACTCGGTCGGCAGTGCGACGAAGAGCGAGTTCACGAAGTGCAATTAAATTTCCTTTGCGGAAAAAATGCTCAATGGCGCGTTCGGCTTGCCCTGGTATGTATACCTTACCTTCTTTAAGACGTTGCCGTAGGTCGTCAGGGGGAAGGTCGACTAACACCACTTCGTCAGCGGCATCAAAAATATGGTCTGGAACCGTTTCACGGACTCGAATACCTGTAATGCTTCCAACAATATCATTCAGGCTTTCAATGTGCTGAACGTTGATGGTCGTCAGTACATCAATTCCAGCATCAAGTAACTCTTCGACATCTTGCCAACGTTTAGGGTGTCGGCTGCCATTAGGATTACTAAATGCTAATTCATCCATTAAAATTATGGCAGGATGCCTAGCAATTGCAGCATCAATATCGAAGCCATTTAGGCGGCGGCCGTGATGGGTAATGCGTCTGGGTGGTAACAGCGAAAGGCCGTCAATTAACGCGGCCGTTTCTTCTCTTTCATGGGTTTCTACCACGCCAACCAGAACATCTAGCCCTTGGGCTCTAAGCCTTTGCGCTTCTTGCAGCATGGCATACGTTTTTCCAACACCTGCACAGGCACCGAAAAAAATCTTTAATTTGCCACGCCCAATTTCATTGGCTTTGACCAAGAGTTCATCGGGGTTAGGGCGAATAGGTTCCTGATTGTTCATCACAGCCCCTAGTGAGTTTGACTGTTTATTTGTTGTTGATATTCATCAAGTGCTAGGTTCAGTTTTAGCACATTAATGACCGGTTCGCCTAAAAAGGGTAACAGTGCCTGTTCAGTATGCGTTTCTATCAATGATTTTACCGCATCCAAAGGAATTTGCCTGCTCTTTGCAACGCGTGGAGCTTGGTATAACGCTGCATCAATAGAAATATTGGGGTCTAAGCCGCTGGCAGACGCCGTGAGTAAATCCACTGGGGTGGCGTTATCTGCATCGGGGTTTGCTGCGCGCAGTTGTTTGTTACGCTCAATCATCGTTTGTTGTAATAACGGGTTACTGACCGCTAAATTACTTCCGCCAGAAGCTAATGCGTTGTAGGGGCTCTCAACCGTCTCAGAGGGGCGACCGTGAAAATAGCGGACATCACCCACATTTTGCCCGATCAAGGCTGAGCCAACAGTACGTTCATCTTGCATAAGTAGAGAGCCGTGAGCCTGCCATGGAAAAAAGATGTTAGCGAGACCAGTTACCATTAATGGGTAAGCAATACCGGTAAAAATGGTGAGTACTAGTAACATGATAATCGACGAACGGATCATATTCATAATCAACTCCTTATATTCCAAAAAAACTAATAAGCAGATCAATCAGTTTGATCCCAACGAATGGCACAATTAACCCGCCTAAGCCATAAATGCCTAAATTACGTTGCAATAATGATTGGGAACTCATTGGGCGATAATGGACACCTTTAATGGCTAAAGGGATCAAGAAGATAATAATCAATGCGTTGAAGATGACCGCAGAAAGGATAGCGGACGCAGGTGAATGTAATTGCATAATATTTAATGCATTTAATTGTGGCCATGTCACCGCAAAAGCTGCAGGGATAATGGCAAAATATTTAGCAATGTCATTGGCAATACTGAAGGTGGTTAATGAGCCGCGAGTCATCAACATTTGTTTACCAATATGCACGACTTCAATTAATTTGGTTGGGTTAGAGTCTAAATCAACCATGTTACCGGCTTCTTTTGCCGCTTGGGTGCCAGAGTTCATTGCCACTGCGACATCCGCTTGCGCCAGTGCTGGCGCATCGTTGGTGCCGTCACCTGTCATGGCAACTAAGCGGCCTTCAGATTGATATTGGCGGATCAACGCCAGTTTGGCTTCCGGTGTGGCTTCAGCAAGGAAATCATCAACCCCAGCCTCTGCCGCAATAGCAGCGGCGGTTAGGTGGTTATCTCCCGTGATCATCACGGTTTTGATGCCCATACTGCGCATTTGAGCAAAACGCTCTTTCATTCCACCTTTAACGATATCTTTGAGTGCCACAACCCCTAATACAGTTTGGTTATCAACGACAACGAGTGGGGTTCCTCCCAAATGAGCAACTTTTTCGACCAGTTGATCGGCTTCTAGTGGGAATTTACCGTGGTTAGCTTCGATATAACGACGGATCGCATCCGCAGAACCTTTGCGGATCATCCGTTCGCCAATATTGACGCCACTCATACGCGTCATCGCAGAAAAAGGAACAAAAGTCGCATTCAGGGCATGAATATCTCTTTCACGTAAATTGAATTTTTGTTTTGCCAGTATCACAATACTGCGACCTTCTGGTGTTTCATCGGCTAAAGAGGATAACTGTGCTGCATCAGCCAGTTGCTGTTCAGTGATCCCCGTTAGCGGTAAAAACTCCGAGGCTTGGCGGTTTCCCAGTGTAATTGTCCCCGTTTTATCGAGTAATAGAACGTCAACATCTCCCGCAGCTTCTACGGCACGCCCGCTGGTGGCAATAACATTGGCTCCTAGCATGCGGCTCATCCCTGCTACACCGATAGACGAAAGCAAGCCACCAATGGTGGTTGGGATTAAACAAACTAATAGAGCAATCAACACTAAAATAGAAACTGCATCGCCAGCACCGGCATAATCTGCGGCAAAAGAGGTAAAGGGGTACAAAGTTGCACAGACAAGGACGAAAATGATCGTTAATGCAGTTAACAAAATGGTGAGTGCGATTTCATTGGGTGTTTTACGGCGTTGCGCACCTTCAACCATGGAAATCATTCTATCTAAGAAGGTTTCACCGGGGTTGACCGTACATTCCACGATCAGCCAATCGGAAAGTACGCGAGTTCCCCCTGTTACAGAGGAAAAATCACCACCAGATTCACGGATCACTGGAGCTGATTCCCCTGTAATTGCGCTTTCATCCACAGAGGCGCCGCCTTCGATGACTTCCCCATCGCAAGGAATGGTATCTCCAGCACGGATCAACACAATATCGCCTTTACGTAACTGATCTGAATTCACTATTTCTTGATTGGCATCCAGCGAAGCAGACGCTAAACGCGTTGCGCTACTTTGTTGCTTTACGCCTTTTAAGCTTTGGGCTTGTGCTTTGCTACGCCCTTCAGCGAGCGCTTCCGCAAAGTTGGCAAAAATAACCGTAAACCACAGCCAAAGGGTGATCATACCACTGAACCAAGCACTACCTTGTGTGTAACCCATTACCATGGCTAACCAAAGTAACGTAGTGATAATACTGCCAATAAAGACTACAAACATCACTGGGTTACGCCATTGCGCTTGCGGGGTGCATTTTTTGATTGATTCAATAATAGATTGTTTAATTAATTGATTGTTGAATAATTTAGTTTGTTTATTTTTCATTTTTTTCCCTTCATTATCCTGCAAAACCAATGTGTAATTGTTCAGCGATTGGCCCTAATGCTAAAGCCGGCACAAAGGTGAGTGCGCCAATGAGAAGCACGGTGAAAATAAGTAACCCAATGAATAAAGGTCCTGTTGTGGGTAAAGTGGCATGGCTTTGGGCTTGTGGCTTTTTATTGGCCATTGAGCCTGCAATCGCTAAGACGGGAAGGATCACACCAAAACGACCAATAAACATGGCTATTGCAAGTAGCACATTGTAGAACGGCGTATTCGTGCTGAGCCCTGCAAAAGCGCTACCATTATTATTGGCGGCAGAAGAAAAGGCATATAGCACTTCACTAAACCCATGCGCGCCTGGATTTAAAATCCCTACACGCCCAGCTTCGGTCATTAATGAAATAGTTGTACCAAGTAGCACTAAGGTTGGGGTGACTAAAATCGCCAGTGCGACCATTTTCATTTCACGCACTTCAATTTTTTTACCCAGGTATTCAGGTGTACGACCAATCATGAGACCAGCAAGGAAGACTGCGAGTAATACAAATAGCAACATGCCGTATAAACCGGAACCGACACCGCCAAATACCACTTCACCAATTTGCATTAACCACATTGGTACCATTCCGCCCATTGCGGTAAATGAGTCATGCATTGCGTTAACCGCTCCACAAGAGGCTGCGGTGGTGACGACGGCAAACAAAGCGGAGCCGACAATCCCAAAACGACTCTCTTTTCCTTCCATATTGGCAGAGCTAGTGGCATGCAGTTCGGCTAAAAATGGGTTTCCCACATATTCCGCTTTAACTACGACTATGGCAGCAACCACAAAAATGATCCCCATAACCCAGAGTAAGGTATGGCCTTGCTTGTTGTTACCAACGACACGACCAAAGGCAAAGCAAAGTGCAGTAGGGATTAGGAAAATCGCTAACATTTGCACAAAATTACTCAGTGCAGTTGGGTTTTCAAAAGGGTGCGATGAATTAGAGCCGAAGAACCCACCACCATTTGTGCCGAGCAATTTTATCGCTTCTTGGGACGCAACTGGCCCCATCGGTAATAGCTGTTCACTGCTATCTAAAGGATGAATAAGTAAATAATTGGAAAAATTTTGGATCACACCTTGGCTGACAAAAAATAGCGCAAAAATAATCGCTAAAGGGAAAAGCAAATACACAGTAATGCGGTAAATATCTAACCACGCATTACCGACAGTTTTATTGCCATGGTGTGAAAAAGCACGAATAATTGCGAAGGCCACAGCAAGGCCTGTCGCTGCGGAAAGAAAGTTTTGTACAGTCAGCCCTGCCATTTGGCTTAAATAACTTAATGTATTTTCGCCGCTATAGGCTTGCCAGTTAGTATTAGTAACAAAACTAACCGCGGTATTAAAGGCTAAATCCCAGCTCATCCCTTCAAAGTGTTGAGGGTTAAGAGGTAAACGGCCTTGGCAGATTAAAATAACGAATAATAAAACAAAGCCTAAAAGATTAAATAATACAATTGCTAAGGCATATTGTCGCCAATTCATCTCAGCCATTTCACGCCCTGGTTGTTTGACTCCAGCAAGGCGCCAAAGTAAGGACTCACTGCTTGCTAACCGACGAGGTATATCATTGTCGATTAGCCGAGCAATACCGTTACCTAAAGGTTTTGCTAAGATGAATAAGATCAGTAAAAAACTACCTAAAAATAACAATGTAGTGGTAGTCATATCAGAAATCCTCCGCGTTAAGCAGGGCATAAATCAGATACGCCAGCAGTAAAACAACGAGAACTGCCCCAATAATGGAAAGTAATGACACAGTATTTTCTCCTTATTATTTCCATGAGATAAGGCTAAAGAGTTCGTTGTAAAGAAGCTGATAAAAATCACGGGTAGGGTGTAAAAAAAGTATAAAAATGGTTATTTATCGAGCAAGAAGAGAGTGCTTAATAGAGAAAGTGGCGTGTGGTTTTATTAATTTATTTGTTAAATAATTGTAATTTAAATGTACAAATAAAACATTAATTGGTTAAAAAATGTAATAAAAATACGGAATGAACAGATTTTTTAGAAAAATTTACATACTAAGTGGTCAGATGAGTGGTTTTATTACACAATTTGCGATATCCTATCTACAGTCAATATATTTCATATTATCTGTTCGGTTTTAGTCGCTCTTTACTACTGTGTTAATGGGAAATGTGTGTTAATGGGGAATGGTAGAGCAAAGCTGGAATCGACAAATAAAGTGGCAACTGAAGGAGGATACCGATGTCCACATATCGCGAATATTCCCGTAATCAGGTACTTGCACGCCGCACTGCTGCTGTAACAGCTGGCATTATTGCGTTTCCGGTTATGGTTTTTTATCCAAAAAGAGCAAAGTTTTATAGCCATTTACATAAAGTTTGGGCAAAAACCAGTGATAAACCGGTTTGGCTAGAACGTTCAGAGACAACGCTGGAAAGTCACCGCTAATTTAGTACTTAATGGCGAGTAATAACCCCTACAATGTTGAATTGTGGGGGTTTTGTTTTTTTATTTTCTTACTTTCATTTACTATCCACTTGGGTTTTTCTCGATTAATGCCCTCGATTTGTTCTAAATAACACAGAAAAAAATTATGTTTCCGTTTATGCTTATTGATTATCAGTCAATTACGTTCAAACTGGTGGATAAACCGTTTAGCTGTGCAGTAAAAAGGACAACATAATGCATAATTTAAGATTAGAAGAAATCATTAATGAAGAATTGAAAGTTAGTGAGTTCCAAGATTTTGCACCGAATGGATTGCAAGTTGAAGGGCGACCCCATGTACATAAAATCATCACAGGGGTGACAGCTTGCCAAGCATTGCTGGATGTTGCTGTTGAAAAGAAAGCTGATGCCGTCATTGTTCATCATGGCTATTTTTGGAAAAATGAGCCAGCCATTATCAAAGGCATGAAGAGAAATCGCTTAAAAACATTATTAGCGAATGATATCAACCTATATGGTTATCACCTCCCATTAGATGCACATCACCAACTAGGTAATAATACTCAGCTTGCCTATATTATGGGGGTGCAGGTGAACGGCCAAATTGACCCATTAATGCCATTTGGTTTTTTTGATCAACCCATTACACCTTCAGAATTAACGTCTCGCTTAGAAACTCGCCTTGGCCGTAAAGTTCTTCATTGTGGTGATAATGCAAAAGAAGAAATTCGCCAAATTGCATGGTGTACAGGAGGAGGGCAAGGTTTCATCCTACAAGCGGCGGAATTTGGCGTAGATGCCTTTGTAACAGGGGAAGTTTCCGAGCAAACCATTCATATAGCAAGAGAAATGGGTATCCATTTCTACAGTGCAGGGCATCACGCAACAGAGCGTTATGGGATCAAAGCACTGACTCAGTGGCTGGTGGATGAACATGGATTAGATGCCGAATTTATCGATATCGATAATCCGGCTTAATTTTCGGCGCCTTTTACATCACTGCGTTGTTGGCTGCATTCACGAACCCTAGTCACATACTTATGTATGCTCCTAGGGCTTCGCTCTCTTGCCGCCTAGCTGTGATTCGAAAAGCATAGAAGATGGATTAATAATATATTTATAGAATTAAATTTTCGTTTTATTCGAGCGGTGGCGGTGTTGGCTTCACTTAATATGTATGTACCTAAGATTTAGTTTGATATTTGAACGTATTATCAATATGACCGATACTTTTCATAAGCTTAGATAAGTATCCTTCTGTTTTCTTTTAATATTATTCTTTAATATAGTGCTTTCTTGCTAAATTATTGTACCGCTCCTGTACCACACAAGAAAAATGTAAAACTTACAGTTGGTTAGTGAATAAATTGATATTAATCACTTGCAATTTCATGGTAGGTAGTTAAATACACTATAAAATTAGGCCGATAATTTCACTGCTAGTAGAGGGTAGCTTAAATTCTCTATTTTATTTATTTTAAATCATGTTGTTATGAAAATATCGCAAGCTGAAATATTTAGTAACATAGTTTATTTCTATGTACATTAGAACTTACTGGGCTTATCGCAGTTTGGTCTATTTTTTACTCGATGATTATTCGGTAATGATTC
>NZ_JAMPPJ010000037.1:0-24857 GCF_028481025.1 Providencia sp. PROV150
CATAGCTTTATCTAGTTTTAAAAAAGGGCACCTTATTTAGGTGCCCTTTTGTTGTTATAAGCAAAATTTTGACTACATAAAATTGCAGCATTACGTTGCTATATATTAGCCGAATCATTCATATTAAAAGTTATTTTTTCTTTTGATTTCACTTGCTTGTGTAATTAATCGCTCAGTGGTAAATGATCTTTGTAAATCATTAGTAATGATAATTGAAATGCAAATCATTTTTATTTAAACTATCTGTATGTGATTTATACAGGTAAGCATCATGTACATCTGCCTTTGTGAAGCCATTACTGATAAACAGATCAGAAATGCCGCAAGAAAGTATCAAGTGACCTCACTAAAGGGTCTACGACAAATTCTGCCTGTAGGCTTAGAATGTGGAAAATGTATTCGACAGACGAAGGCAATTTTATATGAAGAGCAAATGATTTTTGAGGATGCGTGCGCAACTGAAGTCGCATAGTATTTAATACCAGTCAAATTATTCCCACCATATTTATCACCTTTTGTTTAAATACATTGTGTAAAAATCACACTAACATCAATTTCAGTACTACACTTAAAAGACTGGAAGCGATGGAGGGTAGAAATGAAAGGCGATAAAAAAATGATAGCCCACCTAAATAAACTACTGGGCAATGAGTTAGTTGCAATTAACCAATATTTTTTGCATGCACGCATGTTTAAAAATTGGGGGCTTACACGTCTCAATGAGATGGAATATCACGAATCAATTGATGAAATGAAGCACGCAGATAAATATATAGAGCGAATTCTTTTCCTCGAAGGTATTCCTAACTTACAAGATCTTGGCAAATTGAATATTGGTGAAGATGTTGAAGAAATGCTGAAGTCAGATTTACAACTTGAAATCGATGGGGCAAAAAATCTAAAGGAAGCTATTAAGTATGCAGATTCGGTTCATGACTACGTCAGTCGAGACCTGATGATTGAAATTTTAGCTGATGAAGAAAATCATATTGATTGGATAGAAACTCAACTAGAGCTGATTACTCGTATGGGAATTCAAAACTATCTTCAAGCACAAGTTAAAGAAGAATAAAGTCTTATTCAGTACTGTTGTTTTATTAAGTTAATAACTAACCTCAACCATAGTGTATTCCATGGTTGAGGTTTTTTTCATTACTCCCCTAGAAAATTCGCACATATTTTCCTCGATTGCTTGCGTTTCCCTATAATTTACGTATAATGCGCGGGCTTACTGATGAGTAAGCCCTATATTTTAGGACTGAAATATCAGTATTGAGTTAACGATTTGTTGCTCATTTAGACAATACTTCCGATTTGGAAGTTACATCAAGAACGATTACACTCTCCCATCAATCGAAATGGGTACGAGGAGTAATCATTTACGTTTATAAAATAGTTGGAGCTCTGGTCTCATGCAGAACCAAAGAATCCGTATCCGCCTGAAAGCTTTTGATCATCGTTTAATCGATCAATCAACTGCGGAAATCGTAGAGACTGCTAAGCGCACTGGTGCGCAAGTTCGTGGTCCTATCCCGCTGCCGACACGTAAAGAGCGTTTTACCGTTCTGATTTCTCCGCACGTTAACAAAGATGCGCGTGATCAGTACGAAATTCGCACTCACAAGCGTCTGGTTGACATCGTTGAGCCAACCGAAAAGACCGTTGATGCTCTGATGCGTCTGGACCTGGCTGCCGGCGTTGACGTGCAGATCAGCCTGGGTTAATCAGGTCGTCGAACGATTGAGAGGTTGAAACAATGAAAGGTTTAGTCGGTAAGAAAGTCGGTATGACTCGTATCTTCACTGAAGATGGCGTTTCTATACCTGTAACTGTTATCGAAATTGAAAATAACCGTGTTACTCAGGTTAAAACTGCAGAAACTGACGGTTATAATGCAATTCAGGTTACTACCGGTAGCAAAAAAGCTAATCGTGTAACTAAGCCTGAAGCAGGTCATTTCGCTAAAGCTGGCGTCGAAGCTGGCCGTATCCTGCGTGAATTCCGCATTGAAGACAGTGCAGAATACACAGTAGGTCAAAGCATTAGCGTTGAAATTTTCGCTGACGTTAAAAAAGTCGACGTTACTGGTACATCTAAAGGTAAAGGTTTTGCCGGCACAGTTAAGCGCTGGAATTTCCGTACTCAAGATGCTACTCACGGTAACTCCTTGTCTCACCGTGTTCCGGGTTCTATCGGTCAAAACCAGACTCCGGGCAAAGTGTTTAAAGGCAAGAAAATGGCAGGCCAACTGGGTAATGAGCGTGTAACTGTTCAAAGCCTAGATGTAGTACGTGTTGACGCTGAGCGCAACCTGCTGCTGGTCAAAGGTGCTGTTCCAGGAGCAACTGGTAGCAACCTGATCGTAAAACCGGCTGTCAAGGCTTAACGTCGAGGAGATAGGAATGGAATTGGTAATGAAAGACGCGCAAAGCGCGCTGACTGTTTCCGAAACTACCTTCGGGCGTGATTTCAATGAAGCGCTTGTTCACCAAGTAGTTGTTGCGTATGCAGCTGGTGCTCGTCAAGGTACTCGTGCTCAGAAAACTCGTGCTGAAGTTTCTGGTTCAGGTAAAAAACCATGGCGTCAAAAAGGTACTGGCCGTGCACGTTCTGGTTCAGTAAAGAGCCCAATTTGGCGCTCTGGTGGTGTTAGCTTCGCAGCTAAACCACAGGACCACAGTCAAAAAGTTAATAAGAAGATGTACCGTGGTGCTTTAAAAAGCATCCTCTCTGAGTTGGTACGTCAAGATCGTCTGATCGTTGTCGAGAAGTTCTCTGTTGAAGCACCTAAAACTAAGTTGCTGGCACAGAAACTGAAAGATATGGCTCTGGAAGATGTTCTGATCATCACTGCTGAATTAGATGAAAATCTGTTTTTAGCAGCGCGTAACCTGTATAAGGTTGACGTTCGTGATGCAGCAGGTATTGACCCGGTTAGCCTGATCGCCTTCGACAAAGTGGTTATGACTGCTGATGCTGTGAAGCAAGTTGAGGAGATGCTGGCATGATCCGTGAAGAACGTCTGCTAAAAGTACTGCGCGCGCCGCATGTATCTGAAAAAGCTTCTACAGCGATGGAAAAAAGCAATACCATCGTTCTCAAAGTTGCGAAAGACGCGACTAAAGCAGAAATCAAAGCTGCTGTACAGAAACTGTTTGAAGTTGAAGTTGAAGGTGTTAACACTTTGCTGGTTAAAGGCAAAACTAAACGCCACGGTCAGCGTTTCGGTCGTCGTAGCGACTGGAAAAAAGCTTACGTCACGCTGAAAGAAGGCCAAAATTTGGACTTCATTAGCGGTGCTGAGTAAGTCGGAGGAGTAAAGAACAATGGCAGTTGTTAAATGTAAACCTACGTCTCCGGGCCGTCGCCACGTAGTTAAAGTGGTTAACCCTGAGCTGCATAAGGGTAAACCTTATGCTCCGCTGTTAGAAAAAAACAGCAAATCCGGTGGTCGTAACAACAATGGCCGTATCACTACCCGTCATATCGGTGGTGGCCATAAGCAGCATTATCGTTTAGTTGACTTCAAACGCAACAAAGACGGTGTTCCTGCAGTTGTTGAGCGTTTGGAATATGATCCAAATCGTTCTGCGAACATTGCACTGGTTCTATATAAAGACGGTGAACGTCGTTATATTCTTGCACCAAAAGGCCTGAAAGCTGGCGACCAGATTCAATCTGGTGTTGATTCAGCAATCAAAGCTGGTAACGCACTGCCGATGCGCAACATCCCTGTTGGTTCTACAGTTCATAATATCGAACTGAAACCAGGTAAAGGTGGACAGTTAGCGCGTTCAGCAGGTACTTACGCTCAAATCGTTGCTCGTGATGGTGCTTACGTCACATTACGTCTGCGTTCTGGTGAAATGCGTAAAGTTTTAGCTGATTGCCGTGCAACTCTTGGTGAAGTTGGTAACGCTGAACATATGTTACGTGTTCTCGGTAAAGCTGGTGCTAGCCGCTGGCGTGGTGTTCGTCCTACCGTTCGCGGTACTGCGATGAACCCAGTAGACCATCCACATGGTGGTGGTGAAGGCCGTAACTTTGGTAAACACCCAGTAACACCATGGGGCGTTCAGACCAAAGGTAAGAAAACTCGTAGTAACAAGCGTACTGATCAATTCATCGTACGTCATCGTTCTAAAAAATAATTAGAGGATAAACCATGCCACGTTCTCTCAAGAAAGGTCCTTTTATTGACCTGCACTTGCTGAAGAAGGTAGAGAAAGCGGTGGAAAGCGGAGACAAGAAGCCTCTTAAGACTTGGTCCCGTCGTTCAACGATCTTTCCTAATATGATCGGATTGACCATCGCTGTCCATAATGGTCGTCAGCATGTTCCAGTTTTCGTAACCGACGAAATGGTTGGTCACAAACTGGGTGAATTCGCACCGACTCGCACTTATCGCGGCCACGCGGCAGATAAGAAAGCTAAGAAACGTTAAGGATAGGAGGAAGAGATGGAAACTTTAGCTATGCATCGCCACGCTCGTTCTTCTGCCCAGAAGGTTCGCTTAGTTGCCGACCTGATTCGCGGTAAGAAAGTGTCGCAAGCTCTGGAAATTCTGACCTACACCAACAAGAAAGCTGCTGGTTTAGTGAAGAAAGTACTTGAATCTGCAATTGCTAACGCAGAGCAAAACGATGGCGCTGACATTGATGACCTGAAAGTTGCGAAAATTTTCGTAGACGAAGGTCCAACCATGAAACGCATCATGCCGCGTGCGAAAGGCCGTGCAGATCGTATTCTTAAGCGCACCAGCCACATTACTGTGGTTGTGTCCGATCGCTGAGACTCTGGAGACTAGCAATGGGTCAGAAAGTACATCCTAATGGTATTCGCCTGGGTATTGTCAAACCTTGGAACTCTACTTGGTATGCGAACACCAATGAATTCGCTGACAACCTAGACAGCGATTACAAAGTACGCCAGTACTTGAATAAAGAATTGGCAAAAGCGTCAATCTCTCGCATCGTTATCGAACGTCCTGCGAAAAGCATCCGTGTGACTATTCACACTGCTCGCCCAGGTATCGTTATCGGTAAGAAAGGTGAAGACGTTGAAAAACTGCGTAAAACAGTAGCGGATATCGCTGGTGTTCCTGCGCAAATCAATATCGCCGAAGTTCGTAAACCAGAACTAGACGCTAAATTAGTTGCTGACAGCATTTCTTCACAGCTGGAACGTCGTGTTATGTTCCGTCGTGCTATGAAGCGTGCGGTACAGAACGCAATGCGTCTGGGCGCTAAAGGTATTAAAGTTGAAGTCAGTGGCCGTTTAGGCGGTGCTGAAATCGCTCGTACCGAGTGGTATCGTGAAGGCCGTGTGCCACTGCACACATTACGTGCTGATATCGATTACAACACTTCAGAAGCGCACACCACTTATGGTGTTCTCGGCGTTAAGGTATGGATCTTCAAAGGTGAGATTCTGGGTGGTATGGCTGCTGTTGAACAAGCTGAGAAACCAGCTGCTCAACCTAAAAAGCAGCAGCGTAAAGGCCGCAAGTAAGGAGAGTCGCTGATGTTACAACCAAAGCGTACAAAATTCCGTAAGGTGCACAAAGGCCGCAACCGTGGTCTAGCGCAAGGTACGGATGTTAGCTTCGGCACTTTCGGTCTTAAAGCTGTTGGCCGTGGTCGTCTGACTGCACGTCAGATCGAAGCGGCACGTCGTGCTATGACCCGTGCTATTAAGCGTCAAGGTAAAATCTGGATCCGTGTGTTCCCAGACAAACCAATCACTGAGAAACCACTCGAAGTTCGTATGGGTAAAGGTAAAGGTAACGTAGAATATTGGGTTGCCTTAATTCAGCCTGGTAAAGTACTGTACGAAATGGACGGTGTGCCTGAAGAGCTGGCTCGTGAGGCATTCTCTCTGGCAGCAGCGAAACTGCCTATCAAAACCACCTTTGTAACTAAGACGGTGATGTAATGAAAGCACAAGAGCTGCGCGAAAAAAGCGTTGAAGAGCTGAATGCTGAACTTTTGAACCTGTTACGTGAACAATTTAATTTACGTATGCAGGCTGCAAGCGGTCAGCTGCAACAGTCTCATCTGTTGAAACAAGTGCGTCGCGATATCGCACGTGTGAAGACTTTACTGACTGAGAAGGCAGGTGCGTAATGAGCGATAAAATCCGTACTCTGCAAGGTCGTGTAGTTAGCGATAAAATGGAGAAATCTATTGTTGTTGCTATCGAACGTATGGTGAAACACCCTCTGTATGGTAAATTCATCCGTCGTACGACTAAATTGCACGTACATGACGAGAACAATGAATGTGGAATCGGTGACGTGGTAGAAATCCGCCAAACTCGTCCACTGTCTAAGACTAAGTCTTGGGCCTTAGTTCGCGTTGTAGAAAAAGCTGTTCTGTAATAGAATAACTTTTCTTGATGAATAAACGGCTCTTTTTGATTGAGCCGTTTATTTTTTTCTGTCCAACACGATGATGTGGTGTTATAATGCCGCGCCCTCGTAGTATGGGTATATTTGAACGGCCTCTTCATAATGAGGTGGCTCAGTAGTAGTTGACATTTAGCGGAGCACTAAAATGATCCAAGAACAGACTATGCTGAACGTGGCCGACAACTCCGGTGCACGTCGCGTAATGTGTATCAAGGTTCTAGGTGGCTCGCACCGTCGCTATGCACATGTAGGCGACATCATTAAAATTACTGTTAAAGAAGCAATTCCACGCGGTAAAGTTAAAAAGGGTGATGTCCTGAAAGCGGTAGTGGTGCGCACCAAGAAGGGTGTACGTCGCCCTGACGGTTCTGTCATTCGCTTCGATGGTAATGCTTGTGTGTTATTAAATAATAACAGTGAGCAAGTAATCGGTACGCGTATTTTTGGGCCGGTAACTCGTGAACTTCGTAACGAGAAGTTTATGAAAATTATCTCTCTGGCACCTGAAGTACTCTAAGGAGCGAACTATGGCAGCGAAAATCCGTCGTGATGACGAAGTTATCGTGCTAACTGGGAAAGACAAAGGTAAGCGCGGTAAAGTAAAGCAGGTTATTTCTTCTAGTAAAGTTATCGTTGAAGGTATCAATCTGGTTAAAAAACATCAGAAGCCTGTACCGGCTCTGAACCAACCAGGTGGCATCGTTGAAAAAGAAGCGGCTATTCAAGTTTCTAACGTTGCAATCTTTAACGCGGCAACTGGTAAGGCTGACCGTGTAGGCTTTAGATTCGAAGACGGCAAAAAAGTCCGTTTCTTCAAATCTAACAGTGAAACTATCAAGTAATTTTTGGAGTATACGATGGCGAAACTGCATGATTACTATAAAGACGAAGTAGTTAATAAACTCATGACCGAGTTTAGCTACACTTCTGTCATGCAAGTCCCTCGGGTCGAGAAGATCACCCTGAATATGGGTGTTGGTGAAGCGATTGCTGATAAAAAACTGCTGGATAATGCAGCAGCTGATTTAACAGCGATCTCAGGTCAAAAACCTTTGATCACCAAAGCACGCAAATCTGTTGCAGGCTTCAAAATCCGTCAGGGCTATCCAATCGGCTGTAAAGTAACCCTGCGTGGCGAACGCATGTGGGAGTTCCTTGAGCGTCTGATTTCTATTGCTGTACCACGTATTCGTGACTTCCGTGGCTTGTCCGCTAAGTCTTTCGATGGTCGCGGTAACTACAGCATGGGTGTTCGTGAACAAATCATCTTCCCTGAAATCGATTACGATAAAGTGGATCGCGTACGTGGTTTAGATATTACTATCACCACTACTGCGAAATCAGATGACGAAGGTCGCGCACTGTTAGCAGCGTTCAACTTCCCGTTCCGCAAGTAAGGCAGGGTACTCATGGCTAAGAAATCTATGAAAGCGCGTGATGTTAAACGTGCTAAATTAGCTGAGAAATTCTTCGCAAAACGCGTAGAACTGAAAGCTATCATCTCTGATGTTAAAGCATCTGATGAAGATCGCTGGGACGCTGTTCTCAAGCTGCAAACACTGCCACGTGATTCAAGTCCTTCTCGTCAGCGTAACCGCTGCCGTCAAACAGGGCGTCCGCACGGTTTCCTGCGGAAGTTTGGTCTGAGCCGTATTAAAGTCCGTGAAGCCGCTATGCGCGGTGAAATCCCGGGCCTTAAAAAGGCAAGTTGGTAATTCCATTTGAATCACGGGAGTAAAGACAGATGAGCATGCAAGATCCCATCGCGGATATGCTGACCCGTATCCGTAACGGTCAGGCCGCGAACAAAGTTGCGGTCACCATGCCTTCCTCCAAGCTGAAAGTGGCAATTGCCAAAGTGCTGAAGGAAGAAGGTTATATTGAAGATTTTAAAATTGAAGGCGACATCAAGCCAGAACTGGAACTGACTTTACGTTATTTCCAAGGTAAGGCTGTTGTAGAAAGCATTCAGCGTGTAAGCCGCCCAAGTCTGCGCATCTATAAGAAAAAAGATGAGCTGCCACAAGTTATGGCTGGTTTAGGTATCGCTGTTGTTTCTACCTCTAAAGGTGTCATGACTGATCGTGCAGCTCGCCAAGCTGGTCTTGGTGGCGAGATTCTCTGCTACGTAGCTTAATTCGGGAGGAAAGAATGTCTCGTGTGGCAAAAGCACCCGTCGTCATTCCTGCCGGCGTAGAGGTAAAACTCAACGGTCAGGTTATTTCGATTAAGGGTAAAAACGGCGAGCTTACTCGTACTATCCATAATGCAGTTGAAGTTAAAAGCGAAGACAATCAACTGACTTTCGCACCACGCGAAGGTTTTGATGATGCATGGGCACAAGCGGGTACTACTCGTTCACTGTGTAATGCAATGGTTGTTGGTGTTACCGAAGGCTTCACTAAAAAGCTTCAACTGGTCGGTGTTGGTTACCGTGCAGCAATCAAAGGCAATGCAGTAAGCTTGTCTTTAGGTTTCTCGCATCCGGTTGAACACGCACTGCCAGCAGGCATTACTGCTGAATGTCCAACACAAACTGAAATCGTACTGAAAGGTGCGGATAAGCAAGTGATTGGTCAAGTTGCAGCAGAACTGCGTGCTTACCGTCGTCCTGAACCTTACAAAGGTAAAGGTGTTCGTTACGCCGATGAAATCGTGCGTACCAAAGAGGCTAAGAAGAAGTAAGGTAACACTATGGATAAGAAAGCAGCTCGTATCCGTCGTGCGACCCGCGCACGCCGTAAGATCCAAGAGTTGGGTGCGACTCGCCTGGTGGTACATCGTACTCCACGCCATATTTATGCGCAGGTTATCGCACCGAACGGTTCTGAAACATTGGTTGCAGCTTCTACTACAGAAAAAGCTATCAATGAGCAAGTGAAATTCACTGGAAACAAAGATGCAGCAGCAGTAGTTGGTAAATTAATTGCTGAACGCGCACTGGAAAAAGGCATCACTGTTGTTGCTTTTGACCGTTCTGGTTTCCAATATCATGGTAGAGTCCAGGCACTGGCAGATGCTGCCCGTGAAGCTGGCCTTCAGTTCTAAGGTAGAGGTGTAAGATGGCTCACATCGAAAAACAAGCTGGCGAACTGCAGGAAAAGCTGATCGCGGTAAACCGCGTAGCAAAAACCGTTAAAGGTGGCCGTATTTTCAGCTTTACCGCACTGACTGTAGTTGGTGATGGTAACGGTCGCGTTGGTTTTGGCTACGGCAAAGCGCGCGAAGTTCCGGCAGCAATCCAGAAAGCGATGGAAAAAGCCCGTCGCAGTATGAAAACCGTTGCTCTAAACAACGGCACATTGTTCCACCCTGTGAAAGGTACACACACTGGTTCTCGTGTGTTTATGCAACCTGCTCACGAAGGTACCGGTATCATTGCCGGCGGTGCAATGCGTGCTGTTTTAGAAGTAGCTGGAGTTCGCAACGTACTGGCTAAAACCTATGGTTCCACTAACCCAATCAACGTGGTTCGTGCAACACTGGATGCTTTAGACAGCATGAAGTCTCCAGAAATGGTCGCAGCTAAGCGTGGAAAATCCGTCGAAGAAATTCTGGGGTAATCGGCTATGGCTAAGACTATTAAAATTACACAAGTTCGCAGTTCAATCGGTCGTCTGCCTAAGCATAAGGCAACACTGGTCGGTTTAGGTCTGCGTCGCATTGGTCATACAGTAGAGCGCGAGGATACTCCTGCTGTACGTGGTATGGTCAACTTGGTTTCCTACATGGTTAAAGTTGAGGAGTAAGAGATGCGTTTAAATACTCTGTCTCCGGCTGAAGGTGCCAAGCACGCGCCTAAACGCGTAGGTCGTGGTATCGGTTCTGGTCTCGGTAAAACCGGCGGCCGTGGTCACAAAGGTCAGAAATCTCGTTCTGGCGGTGGCGTACGTCGTGGTTTCGAAGGTGGCCAGATGCCTTTATACCGTCGTCTGCCGAAATTCGGCTTCACTTCACGCAAAGCAATGATCACTGCAGAGATTCGTCTGTCTGATTTTGCTGCTGTTGAAGGCGATGTTATTGATCTGAACGCACTGAAAGCCGCGAACGTTGTTGGCATCCAGATTGAATATGCGAAAGTTATTCTGTCTGGCGAAGTGAACCGTGCAGTTACTGTACGTGGCCTTCGTGTTACTAAAGGTGCTCGCGCTGCAATCGAAGCTGCCGGCGGTAAAATTGAGGAATAAGTGACAGATGGCTAAACAACCAGGATTAGATTTTCAAAGTGCCAAGGGTGGAGCTGGCGAACTTAAACGCAGACTTTTGTTTGTAATTGGTGCGCTAATTGTTTTCCGAATTGGTTCTTTTATTCCAATCCCTGGTATTGATGCCACTGTGCTTGCCAAATTGCTCGAACAGCAACAAGGCACCATCATTGAAATGTTTAACATGTTCTCTGGTGGTGCTCTTAGCCGTGCTTCTATCTTTGCTTTGGGTATCATGCCGTATATTTCGGCATCGATTATCATCCAATTATTATCAGTGGTTAATCCACGGTTAGCAGAGATTAAGAAGGAAGGAGAAGCAGGTCGTCGGAAGATAAGCCAATATACTCGTTGGGGTACTCTGGTATTAGCAATATTCCAATCTATTGGTATTGCAATGGGTCTACCGAATATGCCAGGGATGCAAGGGTTAGTTATTGATCCGGGTCTCCCGTTCTACTTTACGGCTGTTGTTAGCTTGGTCACGGGGACTATGTTCCTTATGTGGTTAGGTGAGCAGATAACTGAAAGAGGTATCGGTAACGGTATTTCTATCATTATCTTCGCTGGTATTGTTGCGGGATTACCGCCGGCTATTGGCCATACCATCGAGCAAGCTCGGCAAGGCGATCTGCACTTCCTCCTGTTGCTGTTGGTTGCGGTGTTAGTATTCGCGGTTACATTCTTTGTTGTGTTTATGGAACGTGGTCAACGTCGTATCGTCGTTAATTACGCTAAACGTCAGCAAGGTCGCCGTGTTTACGCAGCACAAAGTACACATTTACCGTTAAAAGTGAATATGGCGGGTGTAATTCCTGCAATTTTTGCTTCCAGTATCATACTATTCCCGGGTACAATAGCTTCTTGGTTTGGTGATGGAACTGGCTGGGACTGGCTGACTACAATTTCTATGTATTTACAGCCTGGTCAACCGTTATATGTGTTACTTTATGCATCTGCGATCATCTTCTTCTGTTTCTTCTATACGGCGTTGGTTTTCAACCCGAGAGAAACAGCAGATAACCTGAAGAAGTCCGGTGCATTTGTACCAGGAATTCGTCCGGGAGAGCAAACGGCCAAGTACATTGATAAGGTAATGACTCGCTTAACATTAGTTGGCGCATTATATATTACCTTCATCTGCCTAATCCCGGAGTTCATGCGTGACGCAATGAAAGTACCTTTCTATTTTGGTGGTACTTCCCTCTTAATCGTGGTTGTCGTTATCATGGACTTTATGGCTCAAGTGCAAACTCTGATGATGTCAAGTCAGTATGAGTCTGCATTGAAGAAAGCAAACCTGAAAGGTAAGTAATCATTTAGTGTGATTATGGTTTGCTTAGAAGTTACGGAGAGTAAAAATGAAAGTTCGTGCTTCCGTCAAGAAATTATGCCGTAACTGCAAAATTATTCGTCGCAATGGTAGCGTTCGTGTAATTTGTAGTGTTGAACCAAGACATAAACAACGTCAAGGTTAAGAAAAAGCATTTTTTTCTTGCAAAGTTGGGTTGAGCTGGCTAAATTAGCCAGCCAATCTTTTTTATCTAAGATACATTATTGTTTGAGTATCCTGAAAACGGGCTTTTCAGCACAGTAATGTATATTTTAACTTAGGAGTGCATAGTGGCCCGTATAGCAGGCATTAACATTCCTGATCATAAACATACTGTAATCGCTTTAACATCGATTTTCGGTATCGGCAAAACTCGTTCACAGGCTATCTGTGAAGCAACTGGTATTGCTGAAAATGTTAAGATCAGTGAGCTGTCTGAAGAACAAATCGACAAGCTGCGTGACGAAGTTGCTAAATACGTTGTAGAAGGTGACTTACGTCGTGAAATTACCCTGAGCATCAAGCGTCTGATGGACCTTGGATGTTACCGTGGTTTACGTCATCGTCGTGGTCTTCCTGTGCGCGGACAGCGTACTAAGACTAACGCTCGTACCCGTAAGGGTCCGCGTAAGCCGATCAAGAAATAAGTCGGGGTATTGAATAATGGCAAAAGCACCAATTCGTGCACGTAAGCGTGTAAGAAAACAAGTCTCAGACGGTGTGGCTCATATCCATGCTTCTTTCAACAACACAATCGTTACTATTACAGACCGTCAAGGTAACGCATTGGGTTGGGCAACTGCCGGTGGTTCCGGTTTCCGTGGTTCTCGCAAATCCACTCCGTTTGCAGCTCAGGTTGCAGCAGAGCGTTGCGCAGAAGCCGTGAAAGAATACGGTATCAAGAACCTGGAAGTTATGGTTAAGGGACCGGGTCCGGGTCGCGAATCAACAATTCGTGCTCTGAACGCCGCTGGTTTCCGCATCACTAATATTACTGATGTGACTCCTATCCCTCATAACGGTTGTCGCCCACCGAAAAAACGTCGCGTTTAATACGTTTCGTTTTTTTTAGGACTGTTGGAGAAAGAAAATGGCTAGATATTTGGGTCCTAAGCTCAAGCTGAGCCGTCGCGAAGGAACAGACCTCTTCCTGAAGTCTGGTGTTCGCGCGATTGACACCAAGTGTAAATTAGAACAGGCTCCAGGCCAGCACGGTGCGCGTAAACCGCGTCTGTCTGACTATGGCGTCCAGTTACGTGAAAAACAAAAAGTTCGTCGTATCTACGGTGTTCTGGAACGTCAATTCCGTAACTATTACAAAGAAGCAACACGTCTGAAAGGCAACACAGGTGAAAACCTGCTGACTTTGCTGGAAGGTCGTCTTGATAACGTCGTTTACCGTATGGGCTTTGGCGCAACTCGCGCAGAAGCACGTCAAATGGTTAGCCATAAAGCTATCATGGTAAATGGCCGTGTAGTTAATATCGCTTCTTATCAGGTTTCCCCGAATGACGTTATCAGCGTTCGTGAGAAAGCTAAAAAACAGTCTCGTATTAAGGCTGCTTTAGAGCTGGCTGAACAGCGTGAGAAGCCAACTTGGCTGGAAGTTGATGCTGCTAAAATGGAAGGTGTGTTCAAACGTATTCCTGAACGTACTGACTTGTCTGCGGACATTAACGAACACCTGATCGTCGAGCTTTACTCCAAGTAAAGCTTAGCACCAAAGAGAGGACACAATGCAGGGTTCTGTGACAGAGTTTCTAAAACCGCGCCTGGTAGATATCGAGCAAGTGAGTTCGACGCACGCTAAGGTGACCCTTGAGCCTTTAGAGCGTGGCTTTGGCCATACTCTTGGTAACGCACTGCGCCGTATTCTGCTTTCGTCTATGCCGGGTTGTGCGGTGACAGAGGTTGAGATTGATGGTGTACTGCATGAGTACAGCACCAAAGAAGGTGTACAGGAAGATATCCTGGAGATTCTCCTCAACCTGAAAGGGCTGGCGGTAAAAGTTCAGGGGAAAGATGAAGTTATTTTAACCTTGAATAAATCTGGCATTGGCCCTGTGACTGCAGCCGACATCATCCATGATGGTGATGTCGAAATCGTCAAGCCACAGCACATCATCTGCCACCTGACTGACGAAAGCGCATCTATTAATATGCGAATTAAAGTACAGCGTGGTCGTGGTTATGTGCCGGCTTCTGCCCGAGTTCATTCGGAAGAAGATGAGCGCCCAATCGGTCGTTTGTTAGTCGATGCTTGCTACAGCCCAGTAGAGCGTATTGCCTACAATGTTGAAGCAGCTCGTGTTGAGCAACGTACAGACTTGGATAAGTTAGTTATTGAAATGGAAACTAACGGTACAATCGATCCTGAAGAGGCGATTCGCCGTGCGGCAACCATTCTGGCTGAACAACTTGAAGCTTTTGTTGACTTACGTGATGTACGTCAGCCTGAAGTTAAAGAAGAAAAACCAGAATTCGATCCTATCTTATTGCGCCCAGTTGACGATCTGGAATTGACTGTCCGCTCTGCTAACTGCCTCAAAGCAGAAGCTATCCACTACATCGGTGATCTGGTACAGCGTACAGAAGTTGAGTTGCTTAAAACTCCGAATCTTGGTAAGAAATCTCTTACTGAAATTAAGGACGTCTTGGCATCTCGTGGTCTTTCTCTGGGCATGCGCTTAGAAAATTGGCCACCAGCAAGTATTGCTGATGATTAAGATCACAGGTTAAGGTTTTACTGAGAAGGATAAGGTCATGCGCCATCGTAAGAGTGGTCGTCAATTGAACCGCAACAGCAGCCACCGCCAAGCTATGTTCCGTAACATGGCAGGTTCTTTAGTTCGTCATGAAATCATCAAGACGACTCTGCCTAAAGCGAAAGAACTGCGTCGCGTCGTTGAGCCGCTGATTACTCTTGCCAAGACCGACAGCGTAGCTAATCGTCGTCTGGCATTCGCACGTACTCGTGATAACGAGATCGTTGCAAAATTATTTAATGAACTGGGACCTCGTTTCGCAGCTCGTGCAGGTGGTTACACTCGTATTCTTAAGTGTGGCTACCGCACAGGTGACAACGCTCCGATGGCTTACATCGAGCTTGTTGACCGTGCTGTTGAGTCTCAAGAAGCAGCTGCAGAGTAATCTGCTGTCGCTTTCAAGAAAACCGGGTATATTTGCCCGGTTTTTTTGTACCTGCTATTCTTACTTCTTCAAATAAATTTATTCCCTTGATTTTTTCGTGGTTAACCCATATTTACAGGTAAGTATTATGAGCATGTATAAGATAGGTGAACTTGCTAGGCTAGCAGATGTGACGCCTGATACGATTCGTTTTTATGAAAAACAAGGTTTGATGGGACATAAAGAAAGAACAGAAGGCGGGTATCGGTTATTTACGGAACAAGACCTACAGCGACTGCGTTTTATTCGTTATGCAAAACAGTTAGGTTTTACTTTAGAAGCTATCACTGAACTACTTTCAATACGAGTGGATCCTGAACATCATACCTGCCAAGAATCTAAACAGATTGTTGATCTCAGATTACTTGAAGTTGAAAAAAAGATACAAGAGCTTATTATTATGCGCGATTCGCTGAAGATGTTAAGTTCAGCATGTTGTGGAGAAGAACATGCGACAACCTATTGCTCCATTATGGAAATATTAGAAAAAGGTGCATCTAAAGTTTATTAATTATACAATCTGCTAATTATATGAGGGTATATCATGAGTAAATATCAACATAAACGTGGTGAGATTAAAGATAATGCGATTGAAGCATTACTACATGACCCACTATTTCGCCAAAGAGTTGAAAAAAATAAAAAAGGAAAAGGCAGTTACACAAGAAAAGAAAAAAATAAGAAGTCAGTTAACTGGGAGGCCAGCGGTAATAGGTTTATTTACTTATTACCACTGGCCTTTTAGTTAATTTTTATTTTGTTCTTTTAAAAGATCACGAATTTCTGATAACAGAACTTCTTCTTTAGATGGTGGGGCTGGCTCTGCTGGTGCGGCTTCTTTTTCACGGCGAACTTTATTCATGACCTTAATTGCCATAAAGATAGCGAACGCAACAATAACGAAGTCAAAAACGGTTTGTATAAACATACCATAATTTAGTACTACTGCTGGTAAATCACCTTGTGCTTCTTTTAATACTACGCTGAATGATTTGAAATCAACACCTCCGATTAGTAAACCTAGCGGAGGCATAATGACATCAGCAACTAATGAAGATACAATTTTACCAAATGCAGCACCAATAATAATACCAACTGCCATATCCACTACATTGCCCTTCATAGCAAATTCGCGGAAATCTTTTAAAAAGCTCATTAGACGACCCCTTAATAAATAACTCAATTGAAACAAAACATGTATTAGGTTAACAAATTATAGTCGCTAAAATTATTAAGCTACAAATATTTACTATTTTTATTTTTATAAAAAGAATGGACTTGGTTGAAATAATTTTTCAACTTCGGGTACATACTTTTTATCTGTAATAAACATAATGACATGGTCACCTTGTTCAATTATATGGTAATCACTAGCTATAATGACTTCTTCTTCACGAACAATTGCACCAATAATAGTTCCAGGAGGAAGTTTAATTTCAGATATTTTTTTGCCAACAACTTTTGACGTATTTTCATCACCGTGTGCAATTGCCTCAATAGCTTCCGCAACGCCTCTTCTTAAAGATGAAACATTGACTATATCCGCTTTTCTAACATGGCTTAATAAAGCAGAAATAGTTGCCTGTTGAGGTGAAATCGCAATATCAATCACCCCACCTTGAACGAGTTCAACGTATGCAGAGCGTTGTATAAGAACCATTGCTTTTTTAGCCCCCATTTTTTTTGCTAACATAGCAGACATAATATTAGCTTCATCATCATTTGTTAGGGCAATAAAAACATCCATTTGCTCAATATGTTCTTCTGTGAGTAGTTCTTGGTCGGATGCATCGCCATAAAATACAATGGTATCATGCAGTAACTCAGCAAGTTCTGTTGCACGCTTCTGGTTTCGCTCAATAAGTTTCACGCTGTAATCTTTTTCTAGTCGCCTTGCTAGACCGGCTCCGACGTTACCACCACCGACTATCATCAAACGTTTGTATGGCTTTTCTAGTCTTTGCAGCTCGCTCATTACGGCTCGGATATGTTGTGTTGAAGCAACAAAAAAAACCTCATCACCCGCTTCAATAATTGTTGAGCCTTGAGGGCGAATAGGTCTATCTTGACGGAAAATAGCGACAACACGAGTATCAATATGTGGCATGTGTTCGCGTAAGCTCGATAGTGCATTACCAACGAGTGAGCCGCCATAATAAGCTTTTACAGCAACTATGCTAACTTTGCCTTCTGCAAAGTTTACAACCTGAAGGGCGCCAGGGTATTGAATTAATTTATAGATATAGTCGATAACTAATTGTTCTGGCGATATTAAGTAGTCAATCGGGATTTGTTCAGGCAGAAACAATTTGTCAGCTTCACGGATATATTCTGTCGCCCTGATACGCGCTATTTTATTTGGGGTATTAAATAGGCTATATGCAATTTGGCAAGCAATCATGTTAGTTTCATCTGAATTGGTAACGGCTACTAACATATCCGCATCTTCTGCGCCTGCATCTCGAAGCACTCTAGGGTGAGAGCCATGACCATTTACCACTCGAAGATCGAATTGATCCTGTAATTGACGTAACCGATCAGCATCGGTATCAACGACGGTAATATCATTGTTCTCATCAACTAAATTTTCAGCAAGCGTTCCGCCAACTTGCCCAGCACCTAGAATAATGATCTTCATTACATCTTCCTATATCAGAGAGCTGGCTACAATTTACTACACTTTTTTGACTAAGCGTGCATAAAAGAAACCATCACCACCATTAGTACTTGGTAATACTTGTAACCCAGCATCGGTTCCATCATTTAGACTGGCGTCATTATGTTTAGATAGGAAATTTTGTATTTGCTTTCCATTTTCTTCGGGCATAATTGAGCATGTGGCATAAAGTAGAGTACCGCCCGGTTTTAAATAAGGCCAGATAGCTTCGAGAATTTGAGCTTGTAGTTGCGCCAATTCATTTATATCCGAATCACGGCGTAGCCATTTAATATCAGGATGACGCCTAATAACGCCTGTAGCGGAGCAAGGTGCATCAAGTAAAATACGGTCAAATTGCTGATCTTTCGCCCATTTTTCAGGCTGTGTGCCGTCTCCTTGTATAACAACAGCATGTTGCTTAAGACGAATTAGATTTTCTTTCACTCTTTTAAGGCGATATTCATCGATATCTACAGCAATAACATTCGCTCTAGGGGCTAATTCTAAAATATGGGTTGTTTTTCCACCTGGTGCTGCACATAAATCTAAAATACTTTCCCCATTTTGAGGTTCTAGCAATTCAGCGCAGCCTTGAGCTGAGACATCTTGTACTGTTGACCAGCCATCTTCAAAGCCCGGAAGACGAGATACTGCGGTGGGTTCATCTAACCGAATAGCATTTGGATGTGAGGGGTGCAAATGTGCGGTTATCTCAGATTGTTCTAGTAAGTTGAGATATTGTGCAGCAGTGTGATGTTGAGAGTTTACTCTTAACCACATAGGTGGGCGTTGGTTATTTGCTTCAATAATAGATTGCCAATCCTCTGGATAGGCAGTTTGTAGGCGTTTTAATAACCAGCTTGGATGTAAATATTGGCTAGTGTTGTTAGCAATTCTTTCTTCTAATTGTACTTGTTGGCGCTGAAATGAACGTAATACGCCATTAATAAGCCCTTTTAATTGGGGCTTTTTCAGTGCAACTGCGCCATCTACTGTTTCTGCTAATGCAGCATGAGGCGGTATACGAGTATAAAGTAGCTGGTAGATGCCTACCATAATTAAGTAATGTAGGGTTCTTTGTTTACCCGTTAATGGTTTTTCCATTAGCTGGCTAATAAACCATTCAAGTTTAGGTAAATAACGTAAAACGCCAAAGCAAATTTCTTGTAATAAAGCTTTATCTTTATCATTGATATTGCGTTGTAAGTCAGGCAGTACAGTGCTTAATGATTGGCCGTTATCAAGGACTTGGAAAATTGCTGTTGCCGCGATACTACGCAAATTATATGTGTTTTTCATATGGTGAGGATGAATTCATTAGTGACTGAAATAAAACTGCCTGAAGGTATCAGGCAGTTTACAAGTTCGTTATGCTAGAACTTGCTCTGGGGTAAACCATTCGCGACGAGAGTTTAGGATATCTTGTGCACTCATTGCTTTTTTGCCAGGCGGTTGTAGCTGAGTAATATTTAGTATGCCATTTCCTGTGGCAATGCATATACCTTTTTTGTCAGCGCTAATAATTGTTCCTGGTTGCTTATCATGTGCTTCTTCGAGTGCTTCAGCTTGCCAAACTTTAATGAGTTGTTCTTCAACCATGAAATAACTCATTGGCCAAGGATTGAAAGCACGAATACAGCGCTCAATATGTACAGCATCATCTTGCCAATTAATGCGAGCTTCTTCTTTTGATAATTTTTCAGCGTAATTTGCTAATGAATCATCTTGTTTTTCAGCTGTGCATTGGCCTGAGGATAGCATTTCAACAGTATGAATTAATGCTTCTGGGCCGATTATTGCTAACTTGTCATATAACGAGGCGCTTGTATCACTAGGGTTAATTGGACAAATTGCTTTGTAAAGCATGTCTCCAGTATCTAAACCTGCATCCATTTGCATAATAGTCACACCCGTTTCAGTATCACCAGCCCAAATAGAACGTTGAATTGGTGCCGCTCCTCTCCAGCGAGGTAACAAAGAGCCGTGAACATTCAAGCAACCTAAGCGAGGAATATCGAGAACGGCTTGCGGTAGAATCAGGCCATAGGCAACAACTATCATTAAGTCTGCATTTTGGTTTTTTATCCACTGCTGGTTTTCGCTATCTTTAAGAGATACTGGTTGAAAAACAGGGATTTGGTGTTCTTCAGCGAGAACCTTGACAGGGCTCGGAGTTAACTTTTTACCTCTTCCCGCAGGTTTATCATGGCGAGTGAGGACGCCAACGATTTGGTGTCTAGTATCTAAGAGAGCAGCTAAATGTTTGGCCGCAAAATCGGGGGTACCCGCAAAAATAATTTTTAATGGCTCTGACACGTTAATTTCCCTATTTATATGTAGCGAATTAGCTATTTTTGGCTTCTTTTGCTCTTAGTCTGTCTAACTTTTCAACTTTCTGGCGGATGCGCTGACGTTTTAAAGGCGATAAATAGTCAACGAATAGTTTACCAACAAGGTGGTCCATCTCATGTTGGATACAGATAGCTAATAAACCATCAGCCTCCAGTTCAAAAGACTCTCCGTTATAGTTTAGCGCGCGAACTTTTACCTGCTCAGCACGAGGGACGAAGCCATGTTGTTCTGGAATAGACAAGCAACCTTCTTCGATCCCCGTTTCCCCTGATTTATCTAGTAATTCAGGGTTAATAAGAACTAAGCGATCATCACGAGTTTCAGACACATCAATAACGATGATTCTCTGGTGGATATCAACTTGTGTTGCTGCAAGGCCAATACCTTCTTCTTCATACATGGTATCGAACATATCATCAACGATACGCTGTATAGAAGCATCAACTTTGTCTACTGGCTTAGCAATTGTGCGTAAGCGTTCGTCTGGGTAATGTAATACGTTTAAGACTGACATAAATTTTTCGAGCAGTTTCCAAAATGTGAATGGGAATTAATGACTATTCTAGACATTTCTCATTCATATTGACAGTATTGGTTATGATTTGTTCACTGAAGAACCTATTTGTTGATGAGTCAGGATGACAATAATGAATATCCAAGAAATTTGGTTAAGAATGTCACAGGTTAAAAGGTTATTACCTCTGAATGCAGTAAGAATAATTAATGAGCTAAAACAACTAAATAAAATTAGCTATCAGACTTTACACCATCATGGTTTGAATGAAATACAGCAATTACAGTTTATGAATGTCTCTATGCACCGGCTTGAGAAAGTACAGGCATGGCTTTCAAATAAACATCATCAAATGATTACTTTCTGTGATTCCCATTACCCTTTTTTATTAAAGCAAATTTACCGTCCTCCTCTTTTATTATTTGTCGTGGGAAAAAGTGAATTATTGGTAACGCCACAAATTGCTGTAGTTGGAAGTCGTAGAGCAAGTGAATACGGCAGAATATGGACTAACCTATTTGTGAAGAGCTTTGTCCATCATGGTATAACCATCACCAGTGGGCTTGCATTAGGTATCGACGGTATAAGCCATAAGGCTGCCCTTGATAATCGAGGTGAAACAATTGCGGTTTTAGGTAGCGGGTTAGCGAATATTTATCCACGTCAACATACTGAATTGGCTGAAAAAATCAAAAATTATGGTGCTTTGATTTCAGAATATTGGCCTGATGCACCACCATTACCTAAACAATTTCCCAAGAGAAACCGTATTATTAGTGGGTTAAGTAAAGCTGTTATTGTAATCGAAGCAGGGATGAAAAGTGGCTCACTGATAACCGCTAGGTATGCATTAGAGCAAAACCGCGACTTATTTACATTGCCTGCTCCATTAGGTAACTCTGCATTTCATGGCAACCATTGGTTATTACAGCAGGGAGCTTATCTATTAGCTGAACCTGAGGATGTTTTACAGCATATAGGTGATGGGTTAAATTGGATACAAACCGAATTACCTATAGAACAGGCACCACTTGAGTTTAATGTGGTAGAAAATAAAATTTTAGGTATGGTTGGGTACCAAGCGACACCAGTAGATGTCATTGCAGAACAAACCCAAATTCCAGTTACTCAAATTATTACCATATTAACTGAGATGGAAATTAATGGGGTAGTTAGCTCGGGGGCTGGTGGGTATACCAGAGTAACTTAGTTAAAAGCAACAGTAGAGAAAAACATGTCTAAACAACTGCCCTTCGATACAGAAAAAAATGAACATTGTCCAGAATGCGATTCTTTGCTTGTTATCCGCAATAGTTCACATGGGCCTTTTTTAGGTTGTTCAAGTTATCCACAATGTCATTATATGAGACCGCTAAGACCTACGGTGGAAAGTCATATAATTAAAGTATTAGAAGGTCAACATTGTCCTAAATGTAGTCACGACCTAGTGCTTAAGCAAGGCCGATTTGGCATGTTTATTGGTTGTAGTAATTATCCTGAATGTGAACATATTGAGCTAATTGATAAACCGGATGAAACTAAAATTTCTTGTCCGCAATGCCAAAAAGGGAATTTATTACAGAGAAAATCGCGTTATGGTAAGACTTTTTATGCTTGCGACAATTACCCTAACTGTCAGTTTATATTAAATAATAAGCCTATTAATGGTAAATGTAAGTATTGTGAGTATCCATTACTTATGGAAAAAAGGGGGGGACAGGGAGTAAGATTATTTTGTGCCAGCAAACGCTGCGGTAAACAACAAGAAGAATAATGAGTTAAAACTATGTCAAATATATCTACACCTGCAATTGAAAGTATTATTAGTTCATTACAACATGAGGAGGTTATTGCCTATCCAACAGAAGCCGTATTTGGTTTAGGTTGTGACCCTGATAGTGAAACAGCGGTATATAAGTTATTAGAGTTAAAGCAACGCCCTTGGGAAAAAGGATTAATCCTTATCGCTGATAGCTACGAGCAATTAAAAGACTATATAGATGATGAGCAACTAACAGAAGAACAAAAGCAAGCGATGTTTGCAACATGGCCGGGGCCAGTAACATGGGTGATCCCGGCAAAAGTAACGACTCCAAAATGGTTGACAGGTCGGTTTGATACCATCGCAGTGAGAGTTACAGACCATGAATTAGTAAAAAAATTATGCCGTCATTATGGCAAACCTTTGGTATCTACAAGTGCTAATTTAAGTGGGTTAGAGCCTTGTAGGACAACTGAGGAGGTTATTGCACAGTTCAACGGGGGTATTCCTGTTCTTGATGGAATGGTTGGTGGTCGTCAAAACCCATCTGAAATAAGAGACGCAAAAACAGGGCAACTATATCGTAAAGGATAATATTGATGGAAATGTTTGCGGTTTTTGGTAATCCAATTCAACACAGTAAATCACCTGTTATACATAAAATGTTTGCAGAGCAAACAGGGGTTTGCCTTGAATATGAAAAAGTCCTAGCACCAATCGAGGGATTCGAACAAAGTCTAATAGGTTTTTTTTCTCAGGGTGGAAAGGGCGCAAACATTACTTTGCCATTTAAGGAGCGTGCTTTTCAGGTTGTTTCTGAATTAACTGCAAGAGCTCAAGTTTGTGGCGCTGTTAATACGGTGATGAAGCTTGATGATAATCGATTGTTGGGCGACAACACCGATGGAATGGGGCTTTTGTTAGATTTACAACGTTTAAAGTTTGTTCATCCAAATAGCCGAATATTAATGATTGGTGCTGGTGGTGCGACACGTGGAGCATTATTGCCACTTTTAGAATATGGCTGTGATATCACTTTGACAAATAGAACCTTTTCTAAGGTTGAATCATTAGTTAATGAATTTTCAGCACTAGGTAAAATGTGCGGGAAAGAGATCTCACAGATCGTATCTGCTGATTTTGATCTGATTATCAATGCGACTTCATCTGGTGTAAGTGGAGAGGTTCCTGCAATCAATCCAAATGTGTTTAGCGATCAAGCTGCATGTTATGATATGTTTTATCAATCATCATTAACGCCCTTCCTTGAGTTTGCGACTCAACATCAAGTGACTAAAATAGCCGATGGCCTAGGTATGCTAGTAGGGCAAGCCGCGTTTTCTTTTAAACTATGGCATGGCATTCTTCCTGAAATTACACCTGTTCTATCTGCCTTATATAAGGAATTGAAAGGGTGAATCAGCAAATTCAATTCCCTGATAGAGAAGAGTGGGATGCGCTATCCAAGCAAGTACGCTTTCCTGTGTTGATCAGCGGAATGCTTGCGGAATGTGCAATTCCTCAGTCATTGTTATTTCAACGTTATGGTAAAGAAGAAACACCTTTGAGTTTATTTCAGCAGCATCGATGGGATATAGAAGAAGAGTTTGAAGCCTTGATTGAACAAGGCCTCGATGATGACGATGGGCTTTACATATTATCAGATGCTAAATAGTTATTTTTCCATTCGACATAGTTATTTGCTGAATAACGTAAATGACCTAACTCAGCATCAGTCAATTTTCGGATGGCTTTTGCTGGGCTCCCTGTATATAAGTAACCGGATTCGAGTCTTTTTCCTTGAGTTACTAAACTGTTAGCCCCAATAATAACGTCATCTTCTACTATAGCCCCATCAATGACAATTGACCCCATTCCAACCAGCACTCTATTTCCTATAGTGCAACCGTGTAACATAACTTTATGGCCAATGGTGACATCTTCTCCAATAATTAACGGGTTCCCCTCAGGGTTACTTGCGGATTTATGTGTGACATGTAGAACGGAGCCATCTTGAATATTGGTGCGTGCACCAATAGAAATATAGTTAACATCACCACGCAAAACAGAAAGAGGCCAAATACTGACATCATCAGCTATGCGAACATCTCCAATTACAACAGAAGATGGGTCAATGAAAACGCGTGCATTAATAGAAGGGTAAATACCTAAATAAGGACGTAAAAGTGTGTTCATAGTGATAACCGTAAAAAAGAAATAAAAGATAGCTGTTAAATAACTCATTAGTTCATTATGAATTCATGAGCCAGTAGGTTGCTAAAGCTAGAATTATAGGCATGAAGTCGTTTCTTTTATAACCGTTATGCGGTGAAAAAGCACAAGGTGGCTATTTTATCCGCAAACAGAGTTTTTTTTAAAAAAAAAGGTTGTGTAATTCTGAAGGCTCCCTATAATGCGCATCCGTTGTCACGAC
>NZ_JAMPPJ010000038.1:0-8905 GCF_028481025.1 Providencia sp. PROV150
GAAAACTGGAGTAATGGGAAACATTCGGGCGGTAGAGGATCGTTTTCAATTGCCCTGTTTTTTCATCAATGCCATACAGTTTAATCGCCAGCATTTTACCTGCATAGCCGAATTGTGCATCTTCATAGCGCGTTAAACGTACTTTCCCCATCCCATAGCTATACAATATTCCTCGTTGCCTATCAGCAATAAGATACACCGGAGGGGTAAAGAAAGAGAGGTAACCCAATAGCCATAAAAAACCCGGGAAAAAAATTAGCCAGCCGATTATTAAAAATATTTCCGCTTGGCTATTACGGCTAAGTTCACCAGAATAATATGCTTTAATATAGGTCCATATACTTATTTTTTCTTTGTTAAAGTATGGAACATATTTATCTAAATATTTTGGAGGGCTACTGCCTTGTTCATTATATGAGTCATAAATGCTTTTGTTATAATTAATTGTATCCTGAAATGTATACATTTTAGATGAGTGTCTACCCATAAAGCCCCAGAGTGTATAACAAGCCATTACTAAAAGTACGATAAAAAATGGGATCGTATTAGTTAGTTGACTATTCCGCTGTGGAGAGTTAATCACACAACGCTGTTTATTCACCGCATCTAAAAATACCAGTTTTTGAGGCTCCAACGGATCATCGTAGTGATGACTTTCTTCAATCAATAGCGTGGTTTCTAATTGCTCTGGGTGCTTTGTTGCCGTATATAAACTCGTCATTCGGTGCCTTCCTCATCAATACAGCCATAAAGTTTATCACTAGGATCACCGTTTCGGTAACGCAATGGCGCAATCTCGCCTTTAAGACGATCCACCAAGTAATACCAATAAATGGATGGGATAGATTGCCCCAGAGGATCACCTGCAAAAATACCCGCTTCGACTTCAAAGCTCAGTACAAGCTCTCCATCACGCAGAGTCGTACAGTCTAACGCATCTTGCAACGCTGTCTCGAAGGCTGCATTAAATTTTGTTTGCTGTGAAGCCAAATAGTCAATCCCACGATGTTTGACTACCGTATCCCCTTGTTTGGGTAAAGAGGCCACAGGTGTTCCCGTGGGATAAGCAAACAAGGCTTTCTTTTCAACCAATTGGTATTCAACATCCGAAATACCACATTGAAAATTAGACTAGTAAAACTAATTCACCCAACAGGCCTTCTTTGGGTAATTATTGCTATTTTTGAATACTGAAAATCTGAAGTTTCGGTATAGAACTCCATAAAAAACTAACGTTGCACAGGTAACGTTAGTTTCTTTAACTTATCATATTCGTCACAAGAGAGAGGATACCCTGCTTTGCATGCTTTCATAAATTCTACTTTAGCCAATTCATCATTTTGCTTTGTACCTAGACCATGCGCATAAGCGACACCAAGGTAAAACAAACCGATAAAATCCTCTTGCTGAGCGGATTTCTGTAACCAACCAAAGGCTTCTTCATGTTTATTTTGGCCTGTTAAATGCGATGCAAATAACACTTGTGCTCTGGAATTGCCAATACTTGCACACTTTTCTATGGTTGAAATTGAGTAAGGTGACTTACTTTGTAGTATAGAGTTAATCTCTTTATCGCAATCAACAGCATACGCAGATATAGAAATCAACAAAAATGACAATGTAAATAATATCTTCATAATAGTCCTGTTAAGGAGTGCAAGCACATAACTTAGAATACCAATAGTCTAATTTTTTGATTTTAGAACATCATATTCGTTACAAGGGTAAGTATTATTATCTTTAGTTAAAGCCGTTTTTACATTGTAGTTAATGGCACTTACAAAATAATCAGCGGCCTTCTCGTTATCAGTATCAACACCATCCCCATTTTTATACATATTTCCTAAATAGGAATAAGCCGTAGCATCACCTAATTTGGCAGCGGCTAAATACCACCTTTTAGCCTTGCGTGCATTCTTTGCGGTAGCATAGCCATTTTGATACATGTGTCCCAAGAATGTCATGGCCTGTGGAATACCATTATTAGCTGCATTTTCCACTAACTCGAAGGCATAGAACCAATTTCTATCAACGCCTTCACCATCGAAATAAAGCAAACCCAAAACAAATTGAGATTTAGCACACCCTTGATCAGCCGATTTTCTTACCCACTCAAAAGCCTCAGTCGGTTTTTTGGCTTCTAATTTATACCATCCACCTAAATCGAATTGAGCTTCTGGGTCCCCTTTTAGTGCATTCTTACAAATACTTAAGTTAGGTTTCCCTTCCCAGTCAGACTTGTGTTTTTCATATAAATCGTCACATAAATCCGCATTACAGCTAAAAGTGACAAGCAGACCTAAAAAAAATATCTCTTTCATGTTGTAAGCTAAGCCACATAAATATCTACAAACAAGTATGCATTAACGGAATCAAAAGTCCGAGGTTACCCTCATTCTATAATTAGTAATAAGCATCATTGTGTTATTCCCTATTAAATTATCTCCAATATAACATCCTAAACCATATTCATTTATTGCTAGTTTACATTATTACACTAAGTTGGATTTATGAATGACGCTTCAAAGGTAAATAATGTTTTTCTAAATATTTATCGACATGTTTAGCAAGATTAATTAAATCCGCATAGGCTACCGGTCCTAGTTCAGGCATTTTTCGTGATAAATATTCTGCCTTTGTTATCATCAATCTATTAGCTTCATCGATTACTTCCTGCTCCAAAAAGATAGAAGGTACTACTGCCCAATTATATTCAGGTGTGTTCGTTTTTTGTCGTCCCGTTAAAGCCCAGTCAATTTTTCCATGATAAGATTCTATGGCAGCTTTCAACACAGCAATAAAATCTTGATGATTACGTTCATCTACAGGACGAAAGTTTGTTGATGGCGGCTCATTAATAGTATCAGCAATATAAAGCTCGCCATCAATAAAATTAGTGGGGTCAATATACTTTTTCACAAAACGTCGGCTAGTTCTGTTCCACTCAATATCAATATATTTTCTGATAACAACCATCAATTCACCGCCTTGGTTATTTTCAATTGTCATTATTTTAATCCTGTAGGCTTGTTAGTAATCGTTAGCTTTCCATCATTAATACCTTTGATGTATTTCTCCCAATCCCCTTTAGGGATTGCTTGAGATGAAATCCGGGGTTCATAAATATATTTCCCATCGGAATAAACTTGGTGATACCCCCATATCACCTTCAGTAATACCATTTTCAAATACATTTATTGAACCGTACTTTTCGGTTGATCTGACTTCAAGAATCTCACCTTGTCCTCCCGCAGCTTCTTTCAAATCTCTGGCGATTTTAGAACAATCATAATACTCATCTAACCACAATTATAACTTATGTTTAGCCTTAAAATTAATGTATTTTTCAATACCCTTTTCTATTAACTTAATTGGTAATTTATATACCATTAAATAACCATCATGATTGAATAATAACATTTCTTTTTTGCTTATAGAAAAGAAAATAGTATCGCCATCAATAAAACAAGAGTTATATTTTTTAAAATACCAATCCAAAAAAGAATCAATATCTTTAGAGCCTAATAAAAATGCTATCTTTTTTTCGTATAAGAAATCATTTAATACAATCACTTCACCTAGTTGATATCTTTTAAAGTCAATTTCCTCTAATATATCAATATCATCTTTTTCTTCCCAGTTCTTCAGTTGTTTAACTAAAAAGAAATTTTCATCTTCGGCATAATCTATGAAATTAATTATTTCAATATTATCACCTAAAATAGGTGACAATATTTCATTTGCCTCTATCAGATTAATGCATTTATGGTTTTCCATCATACTTCTCTCTACCTTTTATAAAAATTTTATCCGTCACACCGTATCGTTTACCATTATAGTCACGGATAGTTACATGTGGACCCTCATTAGTATTTTTATGCCCGTCTGGATTCCACTCAATTCTTCTTGTGCCATCTGGACTTTCATACCAGTGTTCTTTTATTGGTTTAAAATTATCTAAGCTGCCACCTGCCGCTTTTTCTGCTTCTTCTAAAAGCCCATCTTGATCCTCTACAAATTTTCTTTCTACGGTTTCACCAACTGAATTTGTGACATTTTTAGATTCATTTAAACTTACGTAAACAGGCTTAACATCCTTCCTGTCTACTGTCAGAATGTAATCCCGAAAATCCACAGGTTCAACATCGTGTCCCGTATGGCGCCAAACTATTCCATCATCCGCAATCGGCAATGTTTCAGGCCGAGTATCAGACTCATGGATGGCAAAACCTTCCGGTTTCTCGACTCTTTGAGGCTGAGGCGAGGGACCCGCATGAATGATGGGTTCATTTGGAATATCATCAATCCGCGCAGAGATATTAATTATCTCCCCCGATGCCGCCACGCCCATGTAAAGGGTTGTTCCATCTGCATCAAAACGGTAAATTTCGGCTTGGTTATTAGCACTCGGCAATCCATTTGGGGATTGATATATCGGTAAGCTCAACACTTCTCGCGCTTCAGCTTCGGAAGCCAATTCACCCTTAATCACTGGCACTTGGTCAAACCCACTGTCTCGCTCGGTATGGTATGCAATCAGTTGAGATGCACTTGCCATCGCTGCCGCTGTGGTTCCCGTTGAGGCAAATCCCACTCGCATACGCGTCGGTGCAGAGCCTCCCATCTCAGCAATTTCCAGCAAATCAGGCTGCGTTAAGCTGTCCCCTTCATAGTAATTCGCTACCATGGCAAACAGAATATTTGCACTTAAAACCAACGGTGACGGTTTTCGCAGTTCATACTCAAGATGTCGAGCAATACGGTGATTTGCACTTTCTTGTGAGTTATCCCATCCAAACGACGTCTCTTGCTGCCCCACGGCACCACCGACAACACCACCACTTGCCATAGCGCCACTGCCCATGGCTCCCCCAATTGGAAAAGCCTGTGCGGTGCCAACCGGATTTAATGCGCTAAAGAATGAAGATACCCAGCTTGATTGAGGAACTGTTTGTGTCGAGTTTGACACTGTGTTGCAAGTATAGTTACTGTAATCACACACCCCAAAGTTAGCCAAGGCCTCTACGTCAAGTCCCTCATCCGTATTGCCTAGCCCTCTTAGGGTCGATTTAGCAAATACCGGCTCGGCTATCCGCTTAATCGCAATCACACGGCGATGGTCATACGGGAACAATAGGGGATAGCCCTTATCCCGTTGTTGATAGTGGGTAGAACGGCTTATTTGCCCCGCTGTCATGCGGTGAACCGTGGTGGGTACATTCGGGTTAAACGCCCCTGCGCGGTTATTTTCACTCAGGAGATACCCTTGCTCACGGCAATAATCACTCAGTGACTTATCGTTGCCTTGAATAGCCGCCGGAGGCGACATCGCAGTCAGGGCATCGGCTAAGGGTTGCGGTTCAAAGCTCAGAGTGTACGGGCGGGCGGTTAAGCCTTCCGCTTTAATCAAGCCTTGTGGGTCGCTACTGCCTTGCATCGTACGGCCTGTGCCTCGCTCGGCGAGCGTATACGGCACGTTGGCTAAGGGTTGTCCTTTATCATCAACCAATTGCAGCTCTAACCAAAATCGATAGTTTTCACAGATAATGCACGATTCGACTTTCTGACTCATGACGGCTCCGTTGTCGTGGTTAACCAGCCTTGTTGCTGGGCATAGTCCGTAAATTGTGTGGCGGTACGAGTATGAATATCCCCCACGAGTGAGGGATGCAGGTGTAACCAATCCACTAAACGTCGGTGAAGTTGACCTTCCGGTGTGTCGAGTGACAGCGCTATTTCCGCATGGTTTTCCCACAGTTCACACGCCAGGTTTTCCGCTAACAGCTGGATAAATTGGGCGGAGTTTTCCCACGCAGCCTGTAAGTGTTCCCCCATGATAAACGGACGGGCTTGCAGTTCAGGAATGGGTAAAGGGTTATGCCGAGTAGGCGATTCAAAAAAAGCAGGGGCACTGGGTGTCTCCAGCATCACCTCATGAACAGGGGTCATCAGCACAGACCAATCCACCGCACGCATTTTGGGAATAAGCACATTCGCAATACGTGTGTCCATTAAACGCAGCACCACGAGCTCTTCATTCAGCTCCACCAATTGGCGGTTTTGCCAATGCTGTAACTGGTATTGCCAATCCAGCGAACTGCGATACGCCCAGCCCCATGTGTTATCACTTAAGCCTTTACGGTCAAGCAGTTGCCCCAATGGGGCATACGCACTCGGTTTTAATTGCACAAGCCACGGGCTCTGACCGATTAAATGGGCCAGTGAGGTGCCATTGTAAATAGGAAATGCCTGTTCAACCCAATCGTTGGCAAACAATAAGTCTGTCGGGTTGGGTGTGGCTAACGTATTGAGCAGTAAATAAATAGGGTCGGTATTCGATGCCGTTAACCATGTTGTCCAAGGGGTGAGTCTCATTGATTTCCCCCATTAGGCTTAATCACCCAACTGCCCGTCGCTTGGGCTTGCATCGCGCAATAGGGTTTAATCGGATAAAGCGGTATCGCAAACGGGTCAACGCCATCCGGCAATTGAATGTCTACCGCTTGCCCTGAGCCTCCGGCACTGTCACCAATCGCCACATTGCCAGAGGTAAACACATTACCCGGTGTCACCCGCACAAAACTGCCGCCCACTTTTAAGGTAATTTCCGTCGCCGCATCAATCACCACTTTCCCTTGGCTGGTGATGTGGGTCTCTTGACCACTTTCACTCACCAGTGCACCGTTAATTTGTTGGTGATAACTGCCAAGCACCTGTTCAGAGATATCACCTTCTATTTGAGCCTTGTGCGTCCCTTTAATGTGAAGGTGGTCATCCCCTTGAATGTCAGTAAAACGGTGTTGGTCAATGCGCTGTTTGACATCGTGTTGGACATGGGTATGGCTGTCATGTTGAATATGCACATTCATGTCACGCTGGGCGTGAATATATACTTCTTCTTGCCCTGCTTGGTCTTCGAAACGTAATTCGTTAAAGCCTTCCCCTTTATGAGTACATGTTTTAAAGGTGGTGCGTGTTTTTTGGGCGGGTAAATCTAACGGAGGGGCATTGCGACCGTTGTACATGCATCCCGTAATGACGGGGCGGTCAATGTCGCCATTCAGATAACTGATTAAAACCTGCTGCCCAATATGGGGAATACTCATAAACCCATAGCCATTTCCGCTCCAGCCATGCATTACAGGTACCCAGCAAGACGCACTGTGGTCAGGAATACCACGCCTGTCCCAATGAAAATAGACGGTCACTTCCCCTTTGCTGTTCGTGTAAATTTCTTCCCCTTTTGGGCCTACGACTGTCGCAACTTCATCCCCATCGGCAAGCGGCTTATATCGGTAAGGCGGTCGCCACTCTTGAGTGCTAGGCACAAAGGACAGCTGGTTACTCAGTTGGGTGCCTTCACCACCACTGTTATCCGCTAATGGCTGCACACCGTGATGGGAGACACTCACCACCTGCCATGTCGTATTCATTCGAGGGCTAGGATGGTTAGATAAGATAAAAATACGTCCCGGTGCTAACTCAATGCAGTTAGTGGTGGCTGAACCCACTTGCCGCTGGTTTTGTGATTGCTCGTAGCGGATTTGGTTGAAGGGCTGCCCCTCGGCATCTTCTTGAAAGCGACCATAGCTTTCAAACACCTCATGTTGTTGATGGACTTCGCCCGTGACTTGGTGGCTCAGTGGGTAAGAGGGGCGAAGTTGGTTGTAATCTTTATCCACACGAATATCGCTGCACAACTGCTCAGCATAGCGCCATGTGGTGGCCGTACTGTCAGTAATGTCGGTCTCTGATTGCGGATTATAGGTGAGCGAAATACCCGCTTTCATGCCTAAATGACGGTCACTGTAAAACAGTTGCGGGCCTTCTTCGAACCAGTAATTAATCCCTTCTTCAGCAGCAAGGCGACACCAGAACTCATACATCGTTTCGCGCTTTTGGGTGATATAGGAGCGTTCAAGATGCTCTTCCGAATGGTAGAATTGCATATCGTGTTTCACACGCGCTTCATCCAGTAACACCTTAAGAACTTGGGGCACCGTCATATTTTGGAAAATGCGGCTATCTTGCTTAAGCGTCATCACCCACATTTCAGGGCGTATCACAAAGTGATACCAGGTTTTGACCCCATCGGTATTCCCTTGCTCTGCCCCGGCTAAAATGCCTTGTACCGTGCGAAGAATTTTTCCATCTCGTTTTACAGTCAGCGAAGAGGCCACACCCAATACCGTTTGAAAATCAATCTCGGGTAACGGGCTGACCGCCTGAATCGACAGTGAAAAGAGCTGGGAAAGTCCTTCTTGTAAATCAAATTGCGTGACTTGAAAGGTATTTTCAGGTAGCCCACCAATGGTACAGGTGAATACTAATCCCGTCCCCATTTCGCCATTCATAATACGGTCTAGCAGTTGACCATGGGCTTCTTGCAAGGCTTGGTCTTGTGCATAGGTTCTGCCACCCGCATACCCACCACCGTGAATAAGCGGGTTATTTTCGGGGCTACCGAGTCGTCTATTTTTCTTTGGGTCAGTCCAAGACATGGGAGTTTCCTCTACGGAAGAAAAAGCTAAAAACGCAAACGATCCTCGAAAGGCTCGCTAAATTTGAACTTACGCTTCGAGCGGCGCACGCCAGTCATCGGCACCGGATGTACCTGCAACGGTATGTTCCCAGTCAATTTTACGGTAAGACAGAGACACTTCGATTAACTGCGTGAAATCCGCTTTCGCGGGGTCTTGGCAATGCGGCATTTGGCAATCGATATTCACGATAGTCGCATCCGTTAATGTGGTGGTGAAGAAATGCTCTTGCTTGCCTTCAACTGAGGTGCGGTACCATTTGAGTTCCACTTTCGGCAGCATTTCGCCAGACGCTAATGCGTTATACAGCAGCGGAACCGCTTTGTTTAACGCCACGGTAAAACGGAAGGGTTTATGTGCACGCT
>NZ_JAMPPJ010000039.1:0-7733 GCF_028481025.1 Providencia sp. PROV150
ACCGACAGACCCACAATCCGGCCAGCCTTCAGGCCAACGTGCGCACAAGCCCTTCCGTTTTACCGTGGCGTTAAATAAAGCGGTTCCGCTGCTGTATAACGCCTTAGCCTCCGGTGAAATGTTGCCGAAAGTGGAACTGAAATGGTACCGCACATCGGTTGAAGGCAAGCAAGAGCATTTCTTCACCACTACCCTGACCGATGCAACCATCGTGAATATCGATTGCCAAATGCCACACTGCCAAGACCCGGCGAAAGCCGATTTCACGCAGTTAATCGAAGTCTCTCTGTCTTACCGTCAAATCGACTGGGAACACACCGTTGCAGGCACATCCGGTGCCGATGACTGGCGCGCGCCGCTCGAAGCGTAAGTTCAAATTTAGCGAGCCTTTAGAGGCTCGTTTGCGTTTTTAGCTTTTTCTCCCGTAGAGGAAATTCCCATGTCTTGGACAGACCCCAATAAAAACAAACGACTTGGCAGCCCCGAAAATAACCCGCTTATTCACGGTGGTGGGTATGCGGGTGGCAGAACCTATGCACAAGACCAAGCCTTGCAAGAAGCCCATGGGCAACTGCTAGAGCGTATTATGAATGGCGAAATGGGGACGGGATTAGTATTCACCTGTACCATTGGTGGGTTACCTGAAAACACCTTTCAAGTGACCCAGTTTGATTTGCAAGAAGGGCTTTCCCAACTCTTTTCACTGTCGATTCAGGCGGTCAGCCCGTTACCCGAGATTGATTTTCAAAAGGTATTGGGTGTAGCCTCTTCGCTGACCGTAAAACGAGATGGAAAAATTCTTCGCACGGTACAAGGGATTTTAGCGGGTGCAGAGCAAGGCAATACGGATGGTGTAAAAACGTGGTATCACTTTGTGATACGCCCTGAAATGTGGGTAATGACGCTTAAGCAGGATAGCCGAATTTTCCAAAATATGACGGTGCCGAACATTCTTGAGACGCTATTGAGCGAATCTCATATCAAGTTTGATAAGCAGTTTTACCACCCTGAAGAACATCTGAAACGCGAATATATTACTCAAAAGCGTGAAACCATGTACGACTTTTGGTGCCGTCTGGCGGCGGAGGAAGGGATTACGTTCTGGTTCGAAGAAGGTCCACAACTGTTTTACAGTGACCGCCATTTAGGCATGAAAGCGGGGATATCGCTCACCTATAATCCCCAATCTGAAACCGATATCACCGACAGTACCGCCACCACATGGCGCTATGCCGAGCAGTTGTGCAGCGATATCCGCGTGGATAAAGATTATAATCAACTTCGCCCCTCTTACCCACTGAGCCACCAAGTTACTGGCGAAGTCCATCAACAACATGAAGTGTTTGAAAGTTATGGTCGCTTTCAAGAAGATGCCGAGGGGCAGCCCTTCAACCAAATTCGCTACGAGCAATCACAAAACCAGCGGCAAGTGGGGTCAGCCACGACGAATTGCATTGAATTAGCACCGGGGCGTATTTTTACCTTATCTAACCATCCTAGCCCTCGAATGAATACGACATGGCAAGTGATTAGCGTATCCCACCATGGCGTGCAGCCCCTTGCCGATAACAGTGGCGGTGAAGGCACCCAACTGAGCAACCAGCTGTCCTTTATCCCCAGCACCCAAGAGTGGCGACCGCCCTATCGGTATAAACCCACAGCGGATGGGGATGAGCTGGCTACCGTCGTCGGGCCACCGGGTGAAGAAATTTATACCAATGCGCAGGGTGCCGTGACCGTCTATTTCCATTGGGATAGGCGTGGTAAGCCAGACCATAGCGCATCTTGTTGGGTGCGAGTCGCCCACGGTTGGAACGGCGATGGCTTTGGGTTTATGTCCATCCCCAGAATTGGGCAAGAAGTGATTATTTCCTATCTTAACAATGACATAGATAAACCAATTATAACTGGGTGTACATACAACGGGCGAAATAAGCCACCATTAGACTTGCCAAGTGAGAAGACTCGGACCACGTTTAGAACCAAAACCCATAAAGGGGACGGGTTTAATGAACTGCGTTTTGAAGATGAAAGTGGTCGAGAAGAAATCTATGTGCATGCGCAGCGCGATAACAACATTCACATTAATCGCAACAAAACCCAATATGTCGGGAATGATGATAGTCATACTGTGGCGAATGACCGTAAGCATGAAGTGTGCCATGACGAATTTATACACATCATTAATGAGCAGACCTTACAGGTTGATGTCAATCAATTTGAGCAAATCGGGAAAGACCGTATTACACGCATTGATAACAGCTGGAAAGAAGTTATTCACGCGAGTCACTTTCAAGAAGTGGGTGAAAACAAACAGTGTGACATCCAAAATGATTACATGTTAAAGGCTGCAGGCGGTATTCATACCCACACCAAAGTGCATACGTTGCAAGCCAGTGAAACAGTGATTATTCGTGGTAAAGCGGGGTCGATTCAATTGGATGCACAAGGCGTGACTATCACAGGCAATATCCTGCTAAAAGGTAATGTGTCAGTGACCGGAGGGGCACCCGAAGCGGTCGCCTCGTTGGAAGCGGCGGTTAATGAAGGGTTACCGTTGGCGGAAGATTGCCGAGCAAAAGCGATGAAAAAAGGAACGGCCTAATGCTCTGGAGTCCAAATACAATTTATAAGGGGTATTGGGTCGCACAATGCCGTTATACGCGAAACAATGAACAATTTCATGGTATTATGACGGTTGCTGGCGCTAACCAATCGCAGGCGATTGAACGGATGCGCCAGTACTTTACGGCTCACTCCGGACAATACACGTTTGCTGATTATGAAATATTAACACCTTTAGTCACTTACATTGAGCAGAGCTCAAAACTGGCGCTACCGTTAGTTCGACAAGTGCGTGAACAACATGATGCAAATGTGTTGGCTGTATTGGTGGATGAACGCAATCTTACCCATCCTAGACCATCAGAAAAAGGGGATATCCATTACGCGAAGGGGCAACCTGTATTTAGTGATGGGGTTCACCTCTATGCGGTGATTGACAGCGGTGAATACCACAGGCAAACAGGGCAGTATCTTGTGCCGATGTTACATGGCAGCCAATTGCCGTGGCAATCGTTATACCAAGGGGAAACGCAAGACAGCCTTGAAGACCAAGCGCCCTATTTGATACACCTTCTCCCTAATCGTGCCGGAGAGGTCTTTCTAGAGCACTGCTCAAGCTTATCCAACAAAGGCACTTTAGGAATTTTCATTCACAGTCTTAAATCGTTTACTGATATTCATCGTCAATTGCGTAAGATGACGTATTTACATAACAAACCGCTGAACAGTTGGAATTTTTTCCGTTTTTACGATGTGTCACATTTTATGCCATTTATTGAATCATTGACCCATGGGCAGTTACTTAATGTGTTGAGTGGGGTCAAGGCGTTCTACGGCTACAGTGCCAATTACCCTGATGGGGTCAAAATCACCTTTCATTCCGATTATTTATATGATACTCGCCCCCGTGAGCCATTGTTTATTAATGAAAAATTGTATCGGCATTATGCAGCATTGACCTTGGTGCAGACATTGAATAAAGCCAAACAATTGATAGCGCAGTGCCCGCCCTTGTCAACATCGAGCGAGCTATCAGGCTCTGCCGACTTAGAGGCATTTTGTTTACGTATCATGAATCAGGCTTTTTTAAGTGATATCAGCCAAACACAAGCGTTGTTGTATTATGTCCTTGCTCGCCATGCCTGTACTCAAAACGAAACGTTATGGCAATCAGCAACAGAGCAAGCAAAGCCTTATGAAGCAAATGCCGTGACGTTTAATTATCACCGTTATCGATACTGCTTATCGTCACAAGGAGTGACCCCGTGACCTCAAAATACTTAACCCCAGAAGAAAAACAGCTCCACAAAGTCGTCGAGGCAGTGAATCAAGCATCCCCCAGAAATTTACAAGCCGATGCGGTCGTTTGCCCCTGTGAGAATGAACATCGTCCAGTGTATCCTGTGCGTTATGCCTACTCAAATTTGTATGGTGATAAAAATGCGAAAGCGGCGGTTCCGCCCGCTATTTCGACGTTACTGTCGGCTTCGTCAATCTCTGACACTAAAGGGTTTTCGGCTCGATTACTGCGCACAGGCTGGGTTTATGTCTTTGAGGAAGGTGAATTTCCCACCCGCCTTGATACTAAAGGACAGTTACTGATTTTTAAGCATGTTGTGCAACATTACGATAATGGGTATGTCTATTCGGATGATGATAACTCCAGTGAAGCAGTCAGTGCGAAAGAAAAAGGGGATGCAGAGGAAGGGTTTATCCCTTGTTTGCGTGACCCATTAACTCAATCGGTACAAGCCCAATCTTGTCAATACCCGTATTTACCGATTAAAAAAGACGTCATGGAGGCGTTGTTTTTATTCAGTGATAGCCCCCTGTCTGATTATGTCTTAGATAAAATGGAAACGGATGCCTCTTATCGACAGGCATTTATGCAAAAAATCAATTTGGTGGATTTTAATGGGAATCCCCATGCGCTTGAATTGAACGCTGAGCATATTGACTATTTGGTTGAAGAATATAAAACCGAGTCAGACCAGTTTTCCGCCTTTACTGAGCACACAAAATCCATCGGTAATCCGTTACCAAAAGAGTATTTTTCCCATATCACGGGAATGAATAGTGCCAGTAAAAGTACCGATACCCTGTTAAATCAAGCGAAACAAAATTTAGATTACAAAGAAAAAAGTTGTTTAGTTGCACTGTATGACCCAATCGGCTATCAAAAAGATATTTTATCGCTTTATACTTTCGTGACAGCAACGTATGCGATGTTCCAACGTTATTGGCAGTACCCAAATAAAGTGGGTCACTATCTTTCGGCGTTAGAAACCCAGTTTGATAATCCCGACGTTGCGAAAACGGAGCAAGGGAAAGCATTAAAAGATAAATTTACCAAACACATTGATATTCAGGGATGGAAAACCTATTGGCCGCAAATTGAAGCGGGTAATCAAGAGTTTGAAACATTGCAAGCCAATATCGTCCAACTCTACCGTGATTTTTTAAGCAACCCAGCAGTTAAAAATCAGGTAGGTGGCATTAAAAACTATCTTGACCATGCTTTTTTAATTAAAGAACAATATCAAAAAGGGGATTTTTGGCCCCCCGCGTTTTTTGATGAATTAGAGGCCTACAGCCAACTGCATGAACAGCTATTCACCCCCTTAAAGAGTTCGCCGTCAGGGCGCGTCACACTCGATTTATTGTTATCAACCGACAGTGATGACGGGGAGGTTTGGAAGGAGTTTATTACCAACTTGCTGGATGTATTGAATGAGGATGTGATAAAAAATAAAGCGCTCAGTGAATTTAAAGAGCGTGTTTTACCGTCATTACGTTTAGCCGTCATGATATGTTGGGATGCCTTGGGGTACGCGTATACGGAAGCACATACCCATCTGAATAATGCCAAAAATTCTGTACGACGTATCAGCCAAGCGGGGTTGGATTTTCTGGCGCATAAAGTGCTCCCCGCTTTTTTGGCGTATTTCGGTATTTCCGTGAGTTTTGATGAACTCGCGACCTTAAGCGCTGAAGAGTTCAGAAAATGGATGAGTTCACTGAAAGGGATGAGTCAGCCACTCCAACGTTTTTCGAAAAACATGAAGAAGGTCTTTGACTGGGATAATCGATTAAAATCGGCAGGACTCAAGCGCGTTATTACCACTGCCAAATTTAACCTGATAGAAGGTTATCGCTCTACGGGGCTACCAACTGATAAACACGTCTTAATCAGCCACATCAAATTGGGGGCAGATGTTTACACATTGCTCACGAGTATCATTGAATTCAATGCAGTCGCCCATACGAAAGAGTTTGATAAGCAAGACCCATTAAATGCCGCCGCCGTAAATATCTTTCGCATTCAAATGGTGGCCCATATTTTAAATACCGCAGAGGCGGTGGTTGAAATACGTCAAGCGGCTAGAGGATATGCAGCAGCGGTCACGTTTCCGCCGCTTCAGCGGTTACTCACCAAAATTCAGTTACCTGAAATCCAAACCAAGTTAGGTAAAGTGGGATTAAAAGGGCTCGGGTATACTGTGGCGATTTTAGGGGTTGCCTTACCTATCGCCGAAGCCTCCGCGGAGTTTTATAACAGTAATTACATTACGGGCTCGGCAAAAATTGCAGAAGCAGTAGGGACATTGGCGTTTTCGGTGGGGCTGGCAGCATACGGTGCCACGGAAGGCTTGGTGGCGACCGCCATTGCAGCATTTGCGTGGGAATTGATTATTATCGGTGCCATCGTATTCGGAATTGGTATGGCGATTTACAATTACTTTAAAACGGATGCGTTTGAAGAGTTATTGAAGCAGTGTTTTTGGGGGAATGGTCGCAAGTATTTTGCGGGGGGATATAAATTAAAGGAAGGGCAACAAATTAAAAGGCCTGACACTAAAGATGCTCAGTTGGAGAGTTATATTCGATATGTTGATGAATATCAACCTTACTTTCAAATAGAATTGCAAGAGTTTGCAAATCTTTTCTTTACCTCCCAACTACAAGCTAATGCAATTCCAAAATCAAAGGCGGGGTTAGGGCAAAGCCATTACGGGGCTGCACATTATGTCATTCAGTATCAGTTTACGCTGGGTAATTTTCAATGCGGTATTTCGGATATTGAATATCAATTGGTTGAAAAGAAATCCTTGTTTGCTTATCCCGCTGGAACACCTGTGGCCTCTTTACCCAAACAAAGGGATACGGTAGTCAAACATCGTGGGATTGATTATTTGGCTTCACAGCAGATAAAATTTAATGCGGCGTTTGAGGCAGCTTTGCAAGATGCGTTAGCTTGTACGGTACTGCGTGATGGAGAGCTTGTGCTGAGCTTTGAAGTCGAAGCGGGTATTTTTGCAGGTGATCCTCTGGGGCAATCTATCCCATCCATTTATTGGTACTACTTAGTGGATCGTCTTAAAGGTGAGATTGCGCCATTGCGTTACCGAAACGGCGATCCTACTGATAAACTTTATGGCTGTATTGATGAGGAAGGCACCGAATGACGAGTTTATATACGGCAACAAAGCACCCGGAGCAATTAGAAACCACACCATTAATTGCACAAAGTCATCACTACGATGATCCATTGGAGCCTCAAAAACTGGTATTTTTAGATGCGGTCAATCAACAGCGTTGTGTGATCAACTCTCCACAACGTAATAGCCAGCTCACTAATACGATCCCATTTTTTATCGTGCTTTTAGTAATGGCCTTTTACACACTGTTTGGTTTTATTGAAAACCATAAATCGAATTATTTTACCCTTCAAGATAATTCTAACTATTTCAATAAAAAATATGGTATCGATAACTTACCAGCAGGGTTATCAAACTATTTACCATATATGAAAGTTAAGGAAATAAGTATCGGAACATATCTAATCGATTACTATACTGATAAAATTTATAGAAATGATGATCTTAAGGTATTGATGATTATCGGCTGGCTAATTTTTTTCCCCGGTTTTTTATGGTTATTGGGTTATCTCTCTTTCTTCACACCTCCGGTTTACCTTATTGCGGATAGGCAACGAGGAATATTGTATAGCTATGGGATGGGGAAAGTACGTTTAACCCGCTATGAAGATGCACAATTCGGCTATGCAGGTAAAATGCTGGCGATTAAACTGTATGGCATTGATGAAAAAACAGGGCAATTGAAAACCATACTTTACAAGCCAAATGTTTCCCATTACTCCAGTTTCC
>NZ_JAMPPJ010000040.1:0-7053 GCF_028481025.1 Providencia sp. PROV150
GCCGACAGACCCACAATCCGGCCAACCTTCAGGCCAACGTGCACACAAGCCGTTCCGTTTTACTGTTGCGTTAAATAAAGCCGTTCCGCTACTGTATAACGCCTTAGCATCAGGCGAAATGCTGCCGAAAGTGGAACTGAAATGGTACCGCACCTCAGTCGAAGGTAAACAAGAGCATTTCTTCACCACCACACTGACCGATGCAACCATCGTCAATATTGACTGCCAAATGCCTCACTGCCAAGACCCTGCAAAAGCCGATTTCACGCAGTTAATCGAAGTATCTCTGTCTTACCGCAAAGTGGACTGGGAGCACACGGTTGCAGGCACTTCGGGTGCTGATGACTGGCGCGCACCGCTCGAAGCGTAATACCTTTTTGACGGGCTCTTTTGGGCTCGTCATCGCTTTTATTTCGTTCCCCGCTTCTTATCCATTTTGTCATGGAGACTAGTGATGTTTAGCAAAGACCCCAAAAAAACCACCATTGACCCCGTTTCTATTGTCAAAGATGAAGCGGTAAATCAAGTTAAAAATAAAGTGCAATCTAAAGTCAATGAGTTGGTGTCCAGTAAAGTACAAAAAGCGGCAGCATTAGCCCAGCAAGGGGGGGCTTTGGTATCAACAGCGGCATCTATGGCAACTCAGGCGACATCCCAATTGAACAGTGTAGCCAATAACCCGCTTATCCATGGCGGTGGATTTGGTGGTGGATTAAAACTTGGTGGTGGGCAAACTTTTTCAGAAAGTCAGGCATTACAAGCCGCTCACGGGGCATTGTTAGATGCACTAGGCATGGGAAGTCTGGAAAGTGGCTTGGTGTTTACATGCTCAATTGCTGGGCTACCCGATGAAACTTTTCAAGTTACCGAATTTAATTTAACGGAAGGGTTGTCTTCGTTATTTTCCCTTTCAATTAGTGCTGTTAGTGCCTTACCGTTTATTGATTTTCAGAAACACCTTGGCGTCGCCTCTTCTTTAACAGTCAAGCGTGATGGTGCCCAAGTCCGTAAAGTGAATGGCATTTTAGCAGGGGCGGTTCAAGGGAATACGGATGGCGTAAAAACGTGGTATCACTTTGATATTCGTCCAGAAATGTGGGTGATGACCCTGAATCAAGATAGTCGTATTTTTCAAAATCAAAACGTACCGACCATATTAAAAACCTTGCTGGATGAAGCGCATGTGAAGTCGGACTGCAAGTTTTACCGTGATGACTTACATCCCAAACGTATTTACACCACCCAAAAGCGAGAATCCGCCTTTGATTTTTGGTGTCGTCTCGCCTTTGAGGAAGGGATTAACTTTTGGTTTGAAGAAAACCAATTGTTTTACAGTGACGAACACATGGGGATGACGGCGGGAATTAACCTGATGTATAACCCGCAAGCGGATACGGATATCAGCGACAGTACCGCCATGACATGGCAGTACGGTGAATACTTGTGTGTGGATGAAACCATTCATAAAGACAATAATTTCATTCGCCCTTCCTACCCACTTCAACATGAAAATAAATTGGAAAAGGGTGGGCAGCACAGCATCTTTGAAAGTTACGGCCGTTTTCAATTGGATGAAGAGGGCAAACCACTCACCCAAATTCGTTTTGAACAGTTACGTAATGGGAGCAAGGTGGGTAGTGCCACAACAAACTGCTTTGCCTTGATGCCGGGTAAAATCTTTACCTTATCTAATCATCCGCATCTTCCGATGAATAACAGCTGGCAAGTCATTAGCGTGAGTCATCATGGTGTCCAGCCTCTGGCAGATAATGGTGGCGGGGATGGTACTCAGTTGTCGAACAGTGTTTCTTTTATCCCTGGTACGCAAGAGTGGCGGCCACCTTATCGTTATAAACCCACCGCGGATGGTGATGAAGTTGCGACTGTCGTGGGCCCTCCGGGTGAAGAAATCTATGTCAATGAACATGGTGCGGTGAAAGTCCATTTTCACTGGGACAGACGTGGAGAGCCTGACCACAGTGCTTCGTGTTGGGTGCGTGTTGCGATGGGTTGGAGTGGCGGCGGCTATGGTTTTTCTGCGGTACCACGCATCGGAACGGTCGTTCAGATTAGTTACCTGAATGGGGATATTGATAGGCCGATTATCACGGGCTGTACTTATGATGGTCGCAATGCGACTCCAATCAGTTTTCCTGAAAATAAAACCCGCACCACGTTTCGGACGAAAACCCATAAAGGGGAAGGGTTTAACGAGCTGCGCTTTGAGGATGAAAACGGCAAACAGGAAGTGTTTATACATGCCCAGAAGGATATGAATACCAAAGTCCTGAATGACCGTACCACACATGTGCTTCATGACCATATAGAGGTTATTGATAACAATCAAGCCATGCTGGTCAAAGGCAATCGAACTGAAAATATTGATAAAAATAATACGGAAACGGTGGGGCAACACAAGAGCATCACGGTGGGGAATACCTTATCAATCAATGTGGGCGATGTGATTGAACTGCGTTGTGGCGCAAGTGTTCTACGTATGGACAGTGGCGGTCATGTCACGATTAATGGCACGGAATTTAAGTTCGAAGCATCAGGCCCAGTGCAGATTACGGGTAAAGATGTGGATATAAATTAAGGAATAACCGATGTTTGAGGTGATGAATTATACGCCATTCCCACATTTGCTTTATCAAAAATACGGTAAACAAGCTGCGTTATTTAATGTACTGGCGTTTCGGCAAACGTTTCGACTTAAAACTGGGGGACATTATTCCGATTTAAATAATACACAGTTTCCACTCGTTATGGCGGATGATTACTATCATACTTCGGAAGACAGCAGCCTTATTGATGAAACTGATTTAGTCCTTGGGCGTCCTTGTACCAATATTCACATTCGCGGTGTGGCAAAACCTAAAGATGGTATTCCTACAGAACAATGGAGAGCGGGAATCAGAGTCAAGGATTTTTCTCGTACATGGACTTTAACGGGCCCATCCTATTGGCAATATGAAAAAGATAATTGGCAGTTAACCGCTCCTTTATTGACTGATGGAGTAAGTTTGCGCCATGAAATGGCATATGGTGGTCGTTGGATAAATACCCAAGGAGAAACTGACGCTTACGCAGCAAATCCGGTTGGAATAGGTTTTTATCCTGATATTTCCGCATTAGATAAATCTAAGCGATATCCAGCTCCGCAAATTATTGAGGACACTATAACGACACCAAGAGAACATCACGTCATTAATGAAGAGCAATTAACATTGGGTTCTGGCCCAGTATCCCGTTGGTGGATGGGGCGTCTTGAGTATGCTGGAACCTATGACAAACATTGGGAAGAAACGCGGTTCCCTTTTTATCCTGATGATTTTGATGAGCAATTTTTTAACTCTGCACCTGTCCATTTACGTTACCCCGGTTTCTTAGCGGGTAATGAACCCATTTTATTGGAAGGGTTGTTACCCGAATCTTCAACGGTTGTCACAGCTTTGCCCGATTACCAGTACCTTGTATTGCTTCAGGATATTGAGGGGGAGTTGTTTCCTGTTACACCTTTACTCGACACGTTAACCATTGACCTTGATAACCGATTTATTTCGGTCGTTCGTCGGGTGCGCATTCCTGCTGAATACCCCATAAAACAAGCTGTCATTTCAGTTGTTGTCCCTTCACAGACAAAAGGAGCATGTCATGTCGGATAAACACATAGGTGATGCAGAAGGCGGTTTTAAAGCAGTCAGTAGTGCGCCTGATGTTTGTAAGGTGGGCAATGCCGTAGTGCCGTTTGATAGCTATCAAAGCCTCAATCATATCAAAAAATTTGCAACATCCGTTAGAGCTAGGGGAGCTCTCACGTTAAATGTGGGCTCTATCATTGCAGGCTCTCAAAGTAATGCGGGCTCAGGAGTGATGTCTGGCACATCTCAAGGGAGTGGTGACTGCATAATACTGACGGGTAGTACTTCCGTACGTATTGAGGGGCAGCCAGCGGCGATGCATGGTTCGCTTGTCGCCATGAACAATAAAAATACGTTAGGGACATTAATCACGAATGAAGCGTCCCCTGGTAATCCTGTTGAAAGTAATAAAATACCGTGTAATGACCCCCCAGTAATTTCTGATTTATTACGAAACTTGGTCACGGAAAAAGAAGCGCTACAGCAAAGCTTTGTCAGTCAAGCAATAGTTGCAAAAGAGAATGCGGTTAATCAGGCGGATAAATATCTTGATGAGAAAATTGACAGTATTCGGTCTGAGCCTGTTGAAGGATGGGGATGGGCGGGGGATGCGTTTAATTTTTATCGGGATGTTAGAGATGGAGCAAGGCGGGCTACGCTAGGGCTTGTGAAAGACACGGGTATCGGTTTAGTACATATGTCTGATGCTATCCCAATAAACCCCATTCAAATGGTTAAAAATGCTGAAAATACACTAGATGCTTTAATCCTTCTCGAAAATACTCGTTTAGGCAATGTTTGCCAAGAAAGTATGTCTGAGAGTGCTAAAGAGGCATGGGAAAATACCAAAAAAGCAGTAAGTGACGCGATGGAGCGTTTGGAGAATAAATGGGATAAAGGCACCAGTGATAAAGCGGAGATCGTGTCCCGAGGAATATTAGAAATTGCGACAATATTATTACCTGCGAGCAAAGCAGGTACGGTAGGTAAAGCTGGGGAAGGTATAAATGCCATCAAAGGGGCTAGGGCTCTTGACGCGGTGGCGGATACGTCAAAAGGCATTACAACCCTGAAGGAGCTAAGAGCGGCTGAGGCCGCTATTGCCGCAAAAGAGGCGCAAGTTGCTGAAAAATCAATTCAAGCAATCACTGAGATCGCGAAAGATGCGGAACGAGCATTACCTGCGCCAGGACCCCGTATTTCACCGAAGGTTGAGGCTGCAGCTGAAAAACCATTAGGGACACCTAAAAATACCGATGTGAAAGCTGAAAACCCCGCACCGAAGAAAAGTGATGATGTAGGGGGGACTTGTACTGCTGGCGCAACATGTAAAGGTGAACCTGTTAATGTTGCAACAGGGGATTTTATTCAGCAGTGGCAAGTTGTTCGTATTCCCGGGTTATTACCCATTATCTTGCATCGAACATATCAGTCAACATCTGCTGCCAGTGGTCTTTTCGGTCCAAAATGGACGGATGAATGGTCACGTTGTTTACGAATTGACAACGACAAAATTATTTTTAAAGACAGCGATGGCGCTCAATTTGATTTTATTGCTAAAGAAAATACCGTTCGCTCCCGAAATACTCACGCACCGCATTATTTGTTGACGGGGTCTAAAAATGAATCATTGACGATTTTTGATAGCATACAGCAACATACCTTATCTTTTGCTCACATTGACGGTGACTATCGCCGTTTAAGTGCTATCACGGATCGGAACCAAAATAGCATTCATTTTATTTATAATGACACTCACCAGCTAGTCGAAATAAGAAGAAATGATGGCTTCCTTTTAGAGCTTGAATATCAAAAAGGTCACTTGCAGCGTATCATTGGAGGCAAACAGAAACATGAGCAGCATGTTTTTGCTGTGTGTGCGTATGATCCCCAAGGGTATTTATCGGAGTGTGATGCCTATCAACAAAATCACCTTTGGCACCGCTATACCACTGATGGCTTAATGGTTCAGTGGGGGGATACCGATCAAACTGAATTAACACTCACTTATGATGATAAAGGCCGTGTCATTACAACTCACTCCTCTTCAGGGTATTGGCATGATCGTTTTATCTATGATGATACCCAACGAATGACCACCTATATTGATGGAGAGGGCGGCTATTCACGCTATTATTATAATGAAGATAATCTAGTTACTCGGGCGATTGACCCTCTTTGGCGTGAAACCCATACGCAGTGGAAGCAGCGTCAAAAAATCTCAGAAATCAATTCATTAGGTGAAAAGACAGAGTATGGCTATCATTTTGATGGCCAATTGGCTTACCTGTTCCTTCCCGATGGGCGTCATGTTTACTATGACTATAATGAGCTGGGGCAATTGATTTCCTACACGTCGCCATCGGGAGAAAAATGGCTGCTTGATTATGACGAGCAAGGCAACCTAACGACCCTCACCGACCCTCAAGGTCACATTCAAGCCTACGAATACAGCCAACACGGTGAACTACTTAAAGCCATTCACCCCAATGGGGCGCAGTGGCAATATGAATACAACAGCACCCATCAATTAATCAAAACAACGAATCCGTACCAAAACAGCACCGAATATCAGTTTGATGAGCTGGGGCGCTTGCAAGAATATACTGATGCACTGAAACACACGACGCGCTACCACTATAGCCAAGAGCATGCCAGTGAAAACGGCAGTGTCAGTGATATTCTTTTACCTGACGGTGTTCACCAACATATCGAGTACGACAGCGAACGCCGTGTGGTTGCTGTCACGGACGGTGAAGGCAAAATCACCCGTTATCGTTATGGCCCCTTTGATTTACTGCTGGCGATGGTACGTCCCGACGGTACAGAAGTCCGTTTTGAATATGATTCTTTGACGCGTTTAAAAGCGGTGATTAACGCTACAGGGGATAAATACACCTACGAGCGTGACCGCGCGGGGCAAATTATTCGTGAAACCGACTTTACAGGGCGAGTGCAAGAGCACCGTTATGATCAGTTAGGTCGCCGAATAGCAACACGTTATCCAGACCAACACGAATTACGTTGGCGTTATGATGTATCTGGGTTGGTTGTTGAACAAAGTGAATGGCTGGATAATGGCGTTGAAAATAAATGTTTATCGACCACGACCTATGAGTACAACGCACGTTTGCAATTGGTGAAAGCCACCAACCCCGATTCAGTGGTTGAATTTGAATATGATGAGCAGGGGCGTTTAACGTGTGAGCGAATCAATGGTCAAGAAATCAAATATGATTGGGACAGCGACCATTCGACGTTAGCGCGTACCACTTTCGGTGATCGTGAACTTCATTATGCCTTTGGGCAGCTCGGCGAACTCACCTCACTACAAATCAACCAACATGTGCCACTGCAATACAGCTACAATGCGGTCGGGCAAGAATACCTTCGCCGCAGTGACGCGGGGTTT
>NZ_JAMPPJ010000041.1:0-4359 GCF_028481025.1 Providencia sp. PROV150
TTAAGGTTGTGTCAGTACTGACTGACCGCACCATATTGCTGATATGGCTCAGTTGGTAGAGCACACCCTTGGTAAGGGTGAGGTCCCCAGTTCGAATCTGGGTATCAGCACCATATAATCGGCATTTAAAAAGAATTTACCTAGCGGCAATAGCGCGGTGGTCCCACCTGACCCCATGCCGAACTCAGTAGTGAAACGCCGTAGCGCCGATGGTAGTGTGGGGTCTCCCCATGTGAGAGTAGGGAACTGCTAGGTTTTAAATATAAAAAAGCCACCCATTGGGTGGCTTTTTGCATTCTACTAATAGAATAATTTTCACTAATTATCTTATTTTCTTAATCCTGCTATTCACTCTTAATCCAGCCTGATAGACTTATCTTATCTTTGTTTTATTTGTACTGAAGGCTGTAATGAACCTAACGTCTGAACTTAAATCATTTAATAGCTTTGGCATTCAAGCAAAAGCACTATCAATTGTTTTTGTGGATAACCAAGAATCTCTACTCCAGCAATGGAGCGAGGCTAAAAATCAGCAACTCCCAGTATTATTATTAGGAGGGGGAAGCAATGTTCTATTTGTTGAAGACTTTGCAGGTGTAGTAATCATCAATCAGCTAAAGGGTGTACAAATAACAGAAGATATCAGCTATTGGTATGTTCATGCTCAAGCAGGTGAAAATTGGCATCAATTACTTGAAACGTTATTGAGTGAAGGTGTTTGTGGTGCGGAAAATTTAGCGTTGATCCCAGGTTGTGTAGGTTCTGCGCCCATTCAAAATATTGGTGCTTATGGTTTAGAGCTAAAAGATATATGTCAGTATGTTGATGTACTTTCTCTAGATACAGGTAAAGTAACACGGCTAACAGCTGCAGAGTGTCAGTTTGGCTACCGTGATAGCATTTTTAAGCATGAATATCAATATGGCTATGTCATTATCAGTGTTGGGTTAAAACTTGCTAAAGAATGGACGCCTAAGCTTATATATGGTGACCTTGCTCAGCTTGACCCCAATACAGTAACACCAGAACAAGTATTTAACTCTGTATGCCAAACGCGCAGAAGCAAATTACCTGATCCGGCAATAACAGGTAATGCAGGGAGTTTCTTTAAAAATCCTATTATTTCAGCAGAAAAAGCACAAGCCATAAAAATAGCTTACCCTAATTGTCCTCAATATAACCAAGAAGATGGAAGCGTAAAGCTAGCAGCAGGGTGGCTTATCGACCAATGTGGTCTGAAAGGACATGAAATCGGTGGTGCTGCAGTACATAAGCAGCAAGCATTGGTTTTAATCAATAAAAACAAAGCGACAGGGCAAGACATTGTCAGTCTAGCAAAATATGTGAGTCAAAAGGTTTTAGAGCGTTTTGGTATACATTTAGAGCCAGAGGTTAGGTTTATTGGTAAAAATGGCGAAATAAACGCAATGGAATGTATTCAATGAAAGAAAGAAACACCCCACTAGATCTCATAAATATCTTGGCCGATGCACAAGTGCATTCAGGAGAACAGCTAGGAGATAAACTAGGGATGACCCGCGCAGCGATCAATAAGCATATAAAAACGCTACGTTCGTGGGGAGTAAATGTACAAACGGTAACCGGTAAAGGGTATAAGTTACCTTTCCCTATTAACCTACTTAACGAAGATACAATAAAACAGCGAGTTGATGACGTAAATATTATAGTTGAACCCGTTATTGATTCTACTAATCAGTACATGTTGGAGAGAATTACTGAATTACAGTCAGGGGATACGTGTCTTGCTGAGTATCAAAGTGCTGGGCGAGGCAGAAGAGGAAGGCAATGGATATCACCATTTGGATGTAACCTTTACTTATCCATGTACTGGAAATTAGACCAAGGCCCTGCGGCGGCAATAGGGTTAAGCTTAGTTGTTGGTATTGTTGTCGCTGAAACGTTAAATAAATTAATTGGTAATAAAGTCAAAGTCAAATGGCCTAATGACCTATATATGAATGATAAAAAGCTTGCAGGAATTTTGGTTGAATTAACGGGTAAAACAGGGGATGCAGCTCATATTATTATCGGTATTGGTATTAATATTGGCATGAATAAAGAAAGTTCTGACAGTAGCGAAAACATAACTCAAGCCTGGTCCTCTCTATCTGACGAGTTTGAAAATATAGAGAGAAATGAATTATCAGCAAATATAATTCAAGCTTTGAGGAATTCATTGGTTTTATTTGAAAAAGAAGGGCTAAAACCATTTTTAGAAAGATGGGTTGAGTTAGATAATTTTTTAAATAGAAATGTTAAGCTATTGATTGGCGATGAAATAATAACGGGAATTGAACGTGGGATTAATGAGCAAGGTGCATTATTGCTACAAAAGGATAATGGTGGAATAATTCCCTACATCGGTGGTGAAATATCCTTAAGACCAAATGAATAATATATTATTGGCCGGGGAGAAACCGGCCAATATAAATAATCACTTTCTTAATCTAACACTCTGAATAGAATGATTCTCACCTTTAGTCATAATTAAACTGGCTCTTTCCTTTGTTGGTAATATATTTTCTTCAAGGTTTAGCCCATTAATTTCATCCCAAATAGAGCTAGCAATATTAATTGCCTCTTCTTCCCTAAGTTTAGAATAACTATGGAAGTAAGAGTCAGGATCTGAGAATGCACCTTGCCTAAATTTAAGGAACCGACCGATATACCATTGCTTTAATAATTCAGGTGCAGCATCAACATAAATGGAGAAATCAACAAAGTCAGATACAAATACATGATGGGGGTCTTGTGGATAATCCATATCACTTTGTAAGACATTCAGCCCTTCGAGTATTAAAATATCAGGTTGATCAATTACCTGTTCTTCATCAGGGACAATATCATACGTTAAATGCGAATAAACCGGAGCCTTAACATTACGTGCACCTGATTTTATTTGCGACACGAAGTTGACTAGTTTTCGCATATCATAAGATTGCGGAAAACCTTTTTTCTTCATGATATTCCTATCTTTTAATACTTGATTAGGATGTAAAAAACCATCAGTTGTGATCAAGTCGACTTTACGGTGTTCAGGCCAACGTGTGAGTAGCGCTTGCAGCAAACGTGCTGTTGTACTTTTACCAACGGCTACACTACCTGCTATACCAATAATATAAGGCACTTTTGCGCCATTAGTTCCAAGGAATTGCTCTAGAACAGCCTGACGACGTAAGTTTGAACTAATATAAAAATTCAGTAAACGCGATAAAGGTAGATAAATTTCTATAACATCTTCCATAGAGAGTTCTTCGTTAATCCCTTTTAATTCTAGAAGTTCACTCGATGTTAATGTAAGCGGTACTGAATCACGTAAAGTTGCCCAGTGTTCTCTATCAAACTCTAAGTATGGCGTAGTAATAAAATTTTCTTTCTTTTTCATAAACCAACATCTGCCTATTTTATGCAGGTTGGACAGGTTGCCTAAACACCCGTATCCATAAAATTTGCTAGCATAATAGCGAGGGAAAGTGGGGAGGCGTAGGTTTTTTTCTATTTTTTATCAGTTTTTTTTGATGCAGGCAGAAAAAATGATACTGAGTGATGAAAAAAACACCTAAGAATAAGAGGGTAAAACTGTGACATCGAATAAAAAATAATGATTTTAAAAATTTTAAGCCTTTTTCTCCCTTTACTGACCAAATGATAATGGACTATAGTTAACAGCTGCTGTTGATGTTTTAAGCTTAAAACAGTTAAAAAATCAACAAAAATGCGAAAAGCGAACAAAATGTGAGCGAACAAACAAAAAAGTTAATTTTTTTGTTGCAACCTGCGCCGACTCTACCTAGAATGCGCAGCACTTGATGCCGGCATAGCTCAGTTGGTAGAGCAACTGACTTGTAATCAGTAGGTCCCGAGTTCGACTCTTGGTGCCGGCACCATTAAAAATTTGGATAGGTGGGATACCCAAGCGGCCAAAGGGAGCAGACTGTAAATCTGCCGTCACAGACTTCGAAGGTTCGAATCCTTCTCCCACCACCATCTCCAAGAAATTTTCTTAAGAGAAAATTTTGAGGAACAGTTTAACAGCTGATAACTCAGGTAGCCGAGTTCATTGCGGGCATCGTATAATGGCTATTACCTCAGCCTTCCAAGCTGATGATGCGGGTTCGATTCCCGCTGCCCGCTCCAAGATGTGCTGATATGGCTCAGTTGGTAGAGCACACCCTTGGTAAGGGTGAGGTCGGCAGTTCGAATCTGCCTATCAGCACCACTTCCTTTATGTTCTCACTTATCTCCCTGATTTGTCTCCTGAAAAAAAACAAGCGAAATAATTCTTGCTTGGTTGATGTGGTTTAACCACCGATTCCGTGTCTTAGAGGGACAATCTAA
>NZ_JAMPPJ010000042.1:0-2722 GCF_028481025.1 Providencia sp. PROV150
CGTATTACTTATAAAATGATTAAAATCTATTTTAATCAATAATAGAACAGAAACATGTGACTAATTGTTTATATTCACAAAAACAAAAAAAGCCAATGAGTTTCCACATTGGCTTCAATTCGCTTTAGTGATAAACAGCATACTAGAGATACTATTTATCTATGCGATTAAAGAAAATTATTTTTTTTTTCGCTTTTGCGTTTGGTAAATCAGTAATGCTACCTTCGTAAATCTCAGCAGCCATACCGAATATTGCCTAAGGTAGCCACTCCCCCTCACGAGCCAAACCGGACAGCTAATCATCCCGTTAGCTGACAGCGAGTAAGACCGTTAATTCAGATCCCTGTGTAGAGCAAGGATTTTTACTCATTCAGTAAAAATTCATTGTTTCTTTAATGTATCTCTGGCTTCAATCAATATTGAAATTAGATCATCTAAAGGCATTTTAGCTGTAAAACCGTGGGATAAATCTGAACCAAATAGTTCAATTTCTAAATTATCTACACCTTTATCTTGATTAATTTCTGCAACCCGCTCCCAATTTAATTGAACCTCTAACGTTAGATTCTCATATTCCATTGGACTTGAAAAAAATAGTTCTAATTTATTATCTTTCATTTTATTGCCTTCTTTGGGTCTAGCACAGTATTAAATGAGCCATCTGCATTATATCTAACGCCTTTTCCACTAGGCAAACGATATTCAAACGCACCACCACCTAAATCGTTTCGAACTACTTTAGGATCTTTAAAGATTTCTCGGATGAAATTTTCGGCAGCAGCATTTTTTTGCGCTGGATTACCATTTAAGGGTTCAAAAACGCCACCGGGTCTAGCTGCATGTTTGTCCCATGCTCTCACAGTTGAGGATAAGCACGATTGTAGTGTAAAAACACTGACGGCTAAAGAAGCAGTGGTCAAAACCAGAAAGTATACAATGGGTTCCCCCCAACCGAGGTAAACCAAACCCCAGCCCACAACTCATGTTAAGCGGCAAGTGATTGAGTGAGTTTGGGTTTAAGGTGAGTAACCACATACCCTCACTCACCAAGCCGGACAGTTGATCATCCGGTTGGCTGAGAGCGAGTAAAATGATTGAGGTAAGAGACTAAAATTTGTTGGCATAGTGGCTCTTTAAATAGCCACTATGCCATTATTTTTTATAGATCTTTGTACCTATCAGGAAGGTATTTTCTATGTTCCATTGATTTCATTAAATTTTTTAGATCTGTCAAGTAATGTGATAACTCTTGTTTATTTGAACATTCCGTTTTTTCATATATTTGCTCATCAGATAAATGAGTTAAAACGTAATTTAAGCAATCTGTATAAATTACAACTTCCGATTCAGATAAACGAATATCAAATAAAGTTACATCCGCTTCTGGTATGTAATTAATTTTTAGTATATCCATCCTACCACCTCACATAATCAGAAAATTTTTCTTTAAATTCATCTAGTTTTTCATTACTAGGTCTATTCCATCGCCCATCTCTAGTACGTTGAGCCGTATTTCTATCACTATTTTTAAATGACGAGACCACTTCTCCATCAGGCTCAATTAGATGTATTCTTCCGTCATTACCTTTTACAACCCAACGACCATCATCTTGTATTAAGATATCTGAAGGCCTCGATTTTTGAACATCATTAATGACTGAACTGACTGGACGCCCCTCTTTATTTCTGATTCCCGCATGTTCACCTTGTGTAATCTTGTTTAAATAGGCGAGGTTATCTAAAGATAGAGTATCAGGAATAGATGTTCCAGGCAGTTTTTCGATCGGTTCTGGAAGCTGGTTTCCACCCGTATCAATTTTTCCTTGTTCGAGTATTTGGTTTCCGCTTGTATCCGTCCGGCCTTGCTCAGGTATTTGGTCGCCACCAGTATGAAATTTCTCAACATTTGAATTATTTGCTGCTTTATCTATATCATTTGAGCAACTCATGCCAAAAGAGCAATCAAACGTTTCCGCTAGGCCATCACGAATATTGCCTAAGGCATTTTCGATACCTTTTGCAATACTGCTATCTACTGTTTGTGTGACTTGCGTATTTAAACCAACACCATGAGGTAATGTAGGAACATTCGGAGAGGGAATAGCAAACATGCTACTTTGAGTAAAGTTGAGTTTATTCAAATTCTCTGTATTAACATCAATGGCATTAATTAATCTGCTATGTAGATATTTAACAGAAACAATACTTTCTCTTGCCGACTTATCAAGTATCTCTTCATCCCCATCTCCATATTTATAATTGTCATTCAAACGGTCTAGATAGGTATTCTCATTATATCCAACTAAAAAGCTATCTAGCTCAGCTGAGGTTTTATACTCTTTGCTGATTAATCTGCCTGATATTATTATTTCTTGTTCAAAAGGATATTTCTCTGGATTATTTAAAAATTTCCATTCATTAAATCCTTCAACTTCTTCCAAAAATAATTTTTGTTTCTCGATATGCTCTTTAATTATTCCCTTTTTTGTTTCAATATTTTCTTTTGATGATAAATCAACCTTTCCATTTTTATCTAATAAAGACTCAATATCTATAGGAGTAGCCATGTATTCACAATATGACATGTAATCTATAAAATCATTTAGAGCGTGATACCATTCAGGTGAAACGTCATGTCTATAACTTTCAAGACAACTATTATATCCTTCATAATATCCATCACCAAAATATAAAGCGGTATTATCCTCAACAGGTAATCGAG
>NZ_JAMPPJ010000043.1:0-1293 GCF_028481025.1 Providencia sp. PROV150
TGTATTACTTATAAAATGATTAATATCTATTTTAATCAATAATAGAACAGAAACATGTGGCTGATTGTTTATATTCACAAAAACAAAAAAAGCCAATGAGTTTCCACATTGGCTTCAATTCGCTTTTGCGTTTGGTAAATCAGTAATGCTACCTTCGTAAATCTCAGCAGCCATACCGAATATTGCCTAAGGTAGCCACTACCCCTCACGAGCCAAACCGGACAGCTAATCATCCAGTTAGCTGAGGATGAGTAAAATTGTTAGCAGAGATCCCAGTACCGAACTGGGATCTTTTAACTTTTAAAAATCAGACCACTCTGCATAGCTAATATCATCTTCGGTTAATTCAGTAAAACCATCTTGACTCAACATTTCTTTAAAATAGAGGATAGTATCTTCTAACGCTTTTTCAATGGTACTTCCACGTCCAATGGCGCACTCGGGGCAACCATCAAATTTTCTTTTTATTGCTAAATCCGTCATACCTGTAAAAAAACCCGACTGATCTTCATAAATTTTTATCTTCATTTTGGCATAAGGCAAAATAGGGATCATAGTAACTGTGAATTCAGCAACTGTTTTCTCTATACAGCTCACTTTTGTAATATTTAAATCATGCCACATAACATATCCCTCTATATTATTGTTTTCCAAAAGATATTATTTTTCCTTCGGATGTTCTATCTAAATATTTCCCGTTTTTATAATAACGAGTCACATTATTAGTCGCACCTCTTACTTTCACTGTTCTAGCACCTTTTAAGTTTTTGACAAATTCTTCAGCTTTGTTTCTGTACTGCTCAACACTACCCGCTCCAACTTCTTTTCCATGTTTTTCATAATGCTTCTGTAATGATTCGTCAGGAGAGTTAAAACTACCCTGATGCCATTTATTTTTAATATTATTTTTGTTTTCAGATAAATAGGCAATATCTTCTACTGTAATCTGATTAGGCAGTGGGGTTATATGCGTATTATCTATATGTTCAGGTATTTGATCTCCGCCAGTATCCGTCCGCCCTTGCTCAGGTATCTGGTTTCCACCCGTATCAATTTTTCCTTGTTCGGGTATTTGGTCGCCACCAGTATGAGGTTTCCCAACATTTGAATTTTTTGCTGCTTTATCTATATCATTTGAGCAGCTCATACCAAAAGAGCAATCAAACGTTTCCGCTAGGCCATCGCGAATATTACCTAAGGTATTTTCGACACCTTTGACTATGTTGCTGTTTGCCGTTTGTGTAGCTTGCGTATTTAAACCAACGCCATGAGATAATGTAGGAACATTCGGTC
>NZ_JAMPPJ010000044.1:0-4105 GCF_028481025.1 Providencia sp. PROV150
CACTGGTATTTATTAAATTTCAGACCACCGAAGTCATCAATATAAGCGACTTCAAAACTGTTCCATGCCGGGTTTTTCAATGTCACGGTCGAATCACTAAACGGGGCGACAAGCACTTCAGGAAAATCTTTATCTTTACTTTGAGTCAACATTGATATTGGTGATCACAATATTAAACGGGGTTGGATTCGACAACGTAATCTGTCCACCTTGTTTTGTGACTTTTAAATCGCGCTGAAAATCTTTCTCGGCAGAGACTGTGTAGTCAATACCTTTTGGGCGATAAAACAGTTTTAAGCGTGATTGGATAGTAAACTGAACCGCATTCGCTTCCTTACCTTGCGGTGGAATACCTAATACATTGAAATACAACAGACTCTCCCTGTCCGTGGGTAAGGTATTTTGCCCATCCATATACGCAATTTTGATTTGTTTTTTCTGTTTAGGGCCAATTTTTTGTAAAAAAGGTAACGCCACTAGTGAGTTAGTCAGCTTTTCACCTTTTTGGTTTTCTATCCATGTCTGCGCTAAAAACGAAGAGGCGGTATCTTGGTTTTCAACAACGATACTGGTTCCGCCATCGGCTTCATTAAAAATAACACGGGTTCTATCTAACCCAAGAACGGCATACGCTTGGCTCATGACGCTTGAGAGTAAAACAACGGAAAGTACTTTTTTAAATAATGTCATTTTTTCACCCATTGAAATCACATTAGTGACGACAAGCAATTGAATCGCTACTTTTAGCCAGGAGACTGTCCGCTAAGAACGTACACGCTTGTGCATCTCCCCAGTTAACGCTAAGTTGGTCGCCCATGTTCAACCCGGTTAAGTAGACGATACCGGATTCAGCAATAATGCCTGAAACTTTACCCGTTACGTTATTTTTCACCACTGAGCCTAATGGTGGGTATTGACCATTAGCCAGCTTAATTCGTGTTATCAGTGACTTACCAATATCTGCATCCATTTTAGCATAACCGATTGCCCCATCAGTGAGTGTAGACGCTAAAACATTATCATCAATGTTTACCGTGTCTGGCAGGTTGTTCACATCCACCTTGTATTCCATATTATAGTAGGTCGGAACGTTACTGATGGTGGCTAACCCACGGCTATTCGTCGTCGCATGACCATTTTCAATCATCACGCCTTGCGCATTTGGCACATCAACCACTAAGCGAGATTGGTCACGATAGGTTAAACGGTGCGCGGAAATACCGTGCTGTGTCGCAGTCACCGAGCCACTCATGGTCATACTTAGCGACGTCATGGAATCCGATAATGACCCCGTCACTTGGACTTGGCCGGCATCCGCACTGTGTGACACATAGGTGCTCACCATGCCTTCCGATAAACCATCTTGGGTCGATGCGGTTAAATTATAGTTCGTGTTGCTATCAACATGACGACTGTAATTCACGTTATTTGCATAGCGCTTGTTGCTGTCACTGTAAGAGGCGAAATACGATATTGATGCATTTTGGTTTTCAGTACTTAATGGTTTGCTGACGGATAAATAAACTTGGTTATCCGTTTTATTATTCGCCCCACGAACTTGGTTTAAAGACAGGGAGATATTCCCACCTTTCATGACGCCTTCATCGAAGAATTTATTGAGCCCCACACTGAAATAGTTATTTTGTTTACCATTCCAATAGGTTTTACGTGATGCGGTGATATTCGCACTCGCATTCATTCCACGTAATTGCTGAGCGTAAGACAATGAAAAAACATGTTTGTCTTTATTGGTATCGATATCTTGTCTGTCGACAAAGTTTTGCTCAACAAAATTGGATAAAGAGTTAAAGGTTCTGTCGGCAAAACGGTACCCGGTTAATGTCAACTGCCCATCAATACTCGGTAAATCTTTGGCATAGTTAATACGGTAGCTTTTGCCTTTCTCACGCCCCAATAAGGTGTCGGCGTAAGATTGGGTGATATCCACCGAAAAAGCCCCTAAAAAGCCGATATTTTGGCCAATACCGAGGTTAATGGCTTTATATTTATTCCCTGATGTTGCCACGATTCCGCCAAAAACAGAGGTATGGTTAAACACCCCAACAGAGCTTTCGACAGTCATAAAATTGTCGTTAGCATGGGTGCCATTCTTCGGGGATAGCTGACCTAAATTCAAGGTGTAGCGCGCTTGCCCTTTACGGGTTAAAAACGGAATATTGGTTGTCGTAAACTGGAATTTCGTTTCTTTACCGTTATCCTCTGCCACGGTCACATCAATGGTGCCCATGATGGATTGACTTAAGTCCTTAATCACAAAAGGGCCCGCCGGCACTTTCACTTGGCTGATGATACGGCCATTTTGTGATAAGGTCACCGTTGCGTTTGAGGCGGCAACCCCAGTAATTTGAGGGGCATACCCTCTGAGGTTCGGTGGCATCATGCTTTCATCGGTAAACATGCTCACGCCTTTGAAACGCACGCTATCAAACAAGTCTGATTTAATGAAAATTTCCCCGGCAAACAACTTTGCCGATAAGCTGGCAATGTCCCTAAAAGCGTAGACTTGGTCCCAATCTAAGTTGCGTTTCTTGCTACCCCGTCCATCTTCGCCCGCCAATTTATTCTCATATTGGTAATTTGCCCGTAAACGCCATTGCGCGAAGTTAGCGCCCACATTCCCGAAGGCATAGAGTTGGTTACGTGTTTCTTCGTTTTTACGGATTAAATGATTATCGCTAATCGTATAATCTAAAATTAACCCCGCAATCCCATAATCGCGCATTTCAGGGCTCACCCACGAAGAATAAGTCGATGCCATATATTTCTGAGGTATCGAAATACTCAGGACTTGTTCGCTATCATTAAAATCGATAGCCACGTTTTTATCGAGAGAGAATAAATTAATACAATCGTTTTCTTGAGACGAAAGTAATATTTCTTTCGCTTCTTCATTTAAGGGGAAACGTTTTATTAATTGTGCCGTAATACACGGCTCAATCGTTCCGTCATGATTAATAAACTTAATTTTTTCGCCGCGGATAATTTTTTTATCATTTAAAATAATATCCGATTCATATAAACCTTCACTTAAACTATTTTTTTCAAAATAGCTTAGGTCAATATTGTCGTCTGCAGACAAATTAAGGGCATTGATATTAAAAGTTTCCGCATTTGTATACCCACCACACATAATGAGTGAGATAATATAACCTATATTTTTTTTCTTAAAATACATGTTGGCACTCTTATGATAATCGATAGTGGGAATACAAAGCTTTACGCTAATTAGCGTAAAGCTTTTGCTTAGGCATGATGGCTATCTTATTCGTAGCTTAATACGTAGTTTGCGATAGAGTTGATGCTACCTGAAGTGGCGGCACCGGTTGCTTCTGCTTGAGCAGACAAAATGATTGTGGTGTCAGACGCTTTCAGTGTTTGCTCTAAAGTCTCACCGGGTTTAATCGTTTTACCTGTACTATCTAAGAATGAAACTGCAACGTTATTTGCGCTACCCGTGCTTGACCATAAAGATGCGTTTGTGGCATCAGGTTGGCCATTAAACGTAATTTTTACTTTAGAATAAGGAGTACCTGAAGCACTTGGGTCTAATTGGCAATCTTGTAATTTTAATTCAAATGAATTGAGTGGGCCTTTTTTACCAGCAGCATCTAAATTAACCGCGGCAATATTACCTAATTGAACTTCTTTATTCACATCAGTCGGTGCAATTGTACATGCACCGCTATTAATTGTGCCTTTAAACGTAATTTTACCTGAACCGGCATCCGCAGCCATTGCAGAAATAGAAGTTGTCGTTAACGCTAAGCATAATGCAATTAAAGTTTTATTCATGTTATCTACCTTATATTAAGTCATTTAATTAAAAATTTTTATCTGTTGTGAAGAACGAAACAAATAATATCCATAAAATGAGTAATCAGATATCGCTAAAGTATGTATTTCGCCGGTAGAATGTAACGAAATATATTAAATTAATGTATTGAAATTAAAGGAAAATAAAAAACGAAATATTTATTAACATTATCACTAGCACCGCGTTAAGGCGTTGAATGCAGATCTTTAAGCCAAAAAACAACTCACCATAAGCATTAAACGCCAACATAACCCATAAAAACAAATAAAC
>NZ_JAMPPJ010000045.1:0-3224 GCF_028481025.1 Providencia sp. PROV150
AGCAGGATTAGCGGGTGGTCTTACTACGGGTGATGTGGCGGGTGCAATTACTGGCTCGCAAGCAGCGAAGAATGCGGTTGAGAATAACTTTTTTAGTGAAAAAGATCTGCCAACGGGTATGGCTGATTATGGTGGCTCTGCGTTCACACTCGCCGAATCAATGGAAAAGAAAGGGTATAGCATTCATGATGTTAATGCTGCTCTAAATGACTTTGCGAAAGGTGATCACCCAGAAGGACAAGATCCTGCAAGAGGCTTCCTTGAAGCATGGGGGAGTATGGTTGGTATTCCATTAGACGTATTTTGGTCTAATGAGCAAATGACCCCAGAGAAAGCCGCCGAAATATTAAGTGGCTCACCTCCAACAACAACAGCTAAGGCATTACAATTTACCGCGGCGAAAGCTTATTTGGCATTTGCGAAAAGCGGCAAAGAAATGCCAAGTTGGGATGTAGGGAAAGGTGAGTATAGCTTTAAAGAAACAGGGAAAGTTGTAGATGTTAATCACCCTAGTGGGCAATTTAATAGTGGTTCATTGCCAAGTGACTATGACACAGTCTGGAGTTCGATTAAAGCAACTCAGCCTCAGATTCCAGGAACGTCGATTCCTAAATCTTTTGAAATGACAGTCAATGGTCAAACTATTTGGGTTAACCCTAATGCAACAAAACATATGGGAGAGTATTTGACACGAAATGGATTGTCCCATAGTACCTCAGAGGGAAGTCAAGCTATGTTGGCTAGTCTTCAAGGGGCGGTTAAAGAAGCGTCCTTACAAGGATTTAAGCATAATGAAAAAGTACAAGTTGGCCGCTGGGAATTAGTCTTCAGTCAGCGACCAACAGACCCTTATCCTGTATTAAAACATGCGTTGTATAAATGATGAAATTAACTATTGATAGTGTTATTAATAAATCTAAATATATAGATATCAGTATTGATGGATATGTACCTATTGATATAAAACTATTCGATACAATTGGAAATGTTCCTTTATATTATAGATTAGGGAATGGTAAGAAAAGTTTACTAGAGATAGCGGTATTACCTGAAAATGGTTTTTTATCGGCGATAACATTAGTGATTATAAACCCTGAATGTGTTCACAAGGTTGATACGGCTTTAGAAAAACTATTAGTAGATAGCTCGGGAATTCCAGTTGTTAATTTAGAAATATGGAAATCTCAGAATAACAATAGTTTTAGCCAACGTTTTATCGATGATTTTGATTTTGATATTCAGGCAATAGTATCACCAACGTCTATAATGCTAAATATTGCAAAGAACGAGGAAGAAATTAATTGGATAAAATGTAGTGACAGATTTTATGTGGGTATTAATGACAAAAAAAACATCACAAGTATGTTATTGGATAAACTAACACAAGAAGAAATAAGTAATTTTTTTGAGGCAATCAGTTAGTTATTACTAAAAATATAGAGATCCCAATTCTATACTGGGATCTCCTTAATGATCTTATTCGTTCTCAGCCAACCGGATAACCAACTGTCCGGCTTGGCGGGTGAGAGTGATGCTGCTGCCCACCGTAAACCTTAGCTCACTCAACCACTTACCACTTAAGGTGAGCCTTGGGTTGGGGTTGGGTTTACCTCGTTTGGGAGGAATCCATTGTATAGCGTTTGGTTTTAATTCTGCTTTATCCCTTTTTAGGCTAAAAAACGCACGTCGGGGCACTTGTGTTCGACAAGTAAAATGCACTGGAAAAATAAACTTGTAATTGATTGAATATACAAGGAAAAAGTTGTTTTATCCGCCCGTTTCGCAATGGAGTGAGTTGTTGTTGAGAATAACAACTTGTCAAAAGCTGCGTGGTGGTTAGTACGACCTAGCACTATTGGTGCTCCAGTTACTACGACAGCCCCTGAAGTATTAATGAGTCAATTAGGGTTAACGCAAACTCAGGCCGAAGACTTTTTATCGAGCTTATCGCCATTTGGTGAAGGAAATGCAATTAGGCTAGCTCTTGCTGATCCGGCAGGAGATGAAGCTTTCAAAAAAGTGGTATTGGAAACGTATGAACTTTATGGAACAAGTCAAACGTGGGATAACAACATAGGAGTTAAACCTCATACTGGCGGCGACCAAATTCCTGAGCGTGGCCCAATAGATACAGGTGGAAAGCAGATTCCAGAACGAGGTCCAATAGACACCGGTGGGAATCAAATACCGGAACAAGGACGGACTGACACTGGCGGAGATCAAATTCCTGAACGTATTGATAATACTCATATAACACCTTTGCCAGATAATACGACGTTAGACGATATAGTTCTTCTTTCAGAAAAATCAAAGGTACCTAAACCAGGTATAAGTGGAAAGGAAGGTTCTAAAGAAGTCCCTAGTTGGGCTAAAGGAGAAAGGCCTAAAGTTGGTGAGAATGGAAATAAGTTCGCTGAGCGTTTATTAGATAATAAGTATGGCAAAGGAAATTATGATAAAGGGCCAAATACAGAATTTAATAAAATAAGAAAATGGGGCGATAGGGCTTTCGTAGATCCTAAGTAATTTGAGGGAAAATTTATGACAACAGTTTATCTTTTATATCATATTCGTGAAGACGAGAATTCAGAGGATGAAAAACTAATAGGAATATACACGACGATGGAACTAGCAGAAGAAGCAAAGAAGCGAGTTGAAAGCCAACCCGGTTTTATTGACTATCCAGATGATTTTAGTATTTTTCCTCACAAATTGAATCGTGATGGTTGGACTGAAGGTTTCATAGTCACAGATGATTAAAATAAAGATCCCAGCCCCACACTGGGATCGCCTTAGCCGTCTCACTCCCCCTCAGCCAGCCGGATAATCAACTGTCCGGCTTGGCGAGTGAGGGTGTAGTGATTACCTGCCAAAAACCCGGCTTATTCAACGACTTACCGCGTAAGGTGAGTTGCGGGCTAGGGTTGGGTTTACCGCGGTTCGGGGCGTAACCCACGGTATACTGTCTGGTTTTAACCCTTTCTTCTTTAGTCGCGGTGTTTTTACACTACAATCGCGCTTAGCCATGGCACAAAGATAGATTTCCTCCCCTTCTCATTCAATCAATCCAAAATTACGCCTAATGCAAACAGAAACGTATTTTAAACAGCGACGCCGTCAATGTCGGTCGTGACCTCACCTTACAAAGTGAGCAAGACAGTGACCGCTACGACGCCAAACAGCAAGAGGTCAGTGTCGGTGGCGGCTACACGATAGGTGGCACA
>NZ_JAMPPJ010000046.1:0-3182 GCF_028481025.1 Providencia sp. PROV150
CGGGTTGTGAGGTTAAGCGACTAAGCGTACACGGTGGATGCCTAGGCAATCAGAGGCGATGAAGGACGTGCTAATCTGCGATAAGCGTCGGTAAGGTGATATGAACCGTTACAACCGACGATTTCCGAATGGGGAAACCCAGTGCAATTCGTTGCACTATCGTTTGATGAATACATAGTCAAACGAAGCGAACCGGGGGAACTGAAACATCTCAGTACCCCGAGGAAAAGAAATCAACCGAGATTCCCCTAGTAGCGGCGAGCGAACGGGGAGCAGCCCAGAGTCTTAATCAGCATTAGCATCAGGAGAACGGTCTGGAAAGTCCGGCAGTAAAGGGTGATAGCCCCGTATCCGAAGGTGTTAGTGTTGTGAACTCGACGAGTAGGGCGGGACACGTGTTATCCTGTCTGAATATGGGGGGACCATCCTCCAAGGCTAAATACTCCTGATTGACCGATAGTGAACCAGTACCGTGAGGGAAAGGCGAAAAGAACCCCGGCGAGGGGAGTGAAATAGAACCTGAAACCGTGTACGTACAAGCAGTGGGAGCCTTGATTTATCAGGGTGACTGCGTACCTTTTGTATAATGGGTCAGCGACTTATATTCTGTAGCAAGGTTAACCGTATAGGGGAGCCGTAGGGAAACCGAGTCTTAACTGGGCGAATAAGTTGCAGGGTATAGACCCGAAACCCGGTGATCTAGCCATGGGCAGGTTGAAGGTTGGGTAACACTAACTGGAGGACCGAACCGACTAATGTTGAAAAATTAGCGGATGACTTGTGGCTGGGGGTGAAAGGCCAATCAAACCGGGAGATAGCTGGTTCTCCCCGAAAGCTATTTAGGTAGCGCCTCGTGAACTCATCTTCGGGGGTAGAGCACTGTTTCGACTAGGGGGTCATCCCGACTTACCAACTCGATGCAAACTACGAATACCGAAGAATGTTATCACGGGAGACACACGGCGGGTGCTAACGTTCGTCGTGAAGAGGGAAACAACCCAGACCGCCAGCTAAGGTCCCAAAGTCATAGTTAAGTGGGAAACGAAGTGGGAAGGCTCAGACAGCCAGGATGTTGGCTTAGAAGCAGCCATCATTTAAAGAAAGCGTAATAGCTCACTGGTCGAGTCGGCCTGCGCGGAAGATGTAACGGGGCTAAACTATGCACCGAAGCTGCGGCAGCGATATGTAAATATTGTTGGGTAGGGGAGCGTTCTGTAAGCCTGTGAAGGTGTGCTGTGAGGCATGCTGGAGGTATCAGAAGTGCGAATGCTGACATAAGTAACGATAATGCGGGTGAAAAACCCGCACGCCGGAAGACCAAGGGTTCCTGTCCAACGTTAATCGGGGCAGGGTGAGTCGACCCCTAAGGCGAGGCAGAAATGCGTAGTCGATGGGAAACGGGTTAATATTCCCGTACTGGTGATAATTGCGATGGGGGGACGGAGAAGGCTAGGCTATCCGGGCGACGGTTGTCCCGGTTTAAGGATGTAGGCAGGTGAATTAGGCAAATCCGGTTCACTACATGCTGAGGTCCGACGACGAGTCACTACGGTGATGAAGTAGCTCATGCCCCGCTTCCAGGAAAAGCCTCTAAGCTCTAGATTATCATTAATCGTACCCCAAACCGACACAGGTGGTCAGGTAGAGAATACTCAGGCGCTTGAGAGAACTCGGGTGAAGGAACTAGGCAAAATGGTGCCGTAACTTCGGGAGAAGGCACGCTGGCATTAGGTGAAGTGATTTACTCATGGAGCTGAAGCCAGTCGCAGATACCAGCTGGCTGCAACTGTTTATTAAAAACACAGCACTGTGCAAACACGAAAGTGGACGTATACGGTGTGACGCCTGCCCGGTGCTGGAAGGTTAATTGATGGGGTTATCCGTAAGGAGAAGCTCTTGATCGAAGCCCCAGTAAACGGCGGCCGTAACTATAACGGTCCTAAGGTAGCGAAATTCCTTGTCGGGTAAGTTCCGACCTGCACGAATGGCGTAATGATGGCCAGGCTGTCTCCACCCGAGACTCAGTGAAATTGAACTCGCTGTGAAGATGCAGTGTACCCGCGGCAAGACGGAAAGACCCCGTGAACCTTTACTATAGCTTGACACTGAACATTGAGCCTTGATGTGTAGGATAGGTGGGAGGCTTCGAAGCGTGGACGCCAGTCTGCGTGGAGCCAACCTTGAAATACCACCCTTTAATGTTTGATGTTCTAACGTTGCCCCATTATCTGGGGTGCGGACAGTGTCTGGTGGGTAGTTTGACTGGGGCGGTCTCCTCCCAAAGAGTAACGGAGGAGCACGAAGGTTGGCTAAGCATGGTCGGACATCATGCGGTTAGTGCAAAGGCATAAGCCAGCTTGACTGCGAGAGTGACGGCTCGAGCAGGTACGAAAGTAGGTCTTAGTGATCCGGTGGTTCTGAATGGAAGGGCCATCGCTCAACGGATAAAAGGTACTCCGGGGATAACAGGCTGATACCGCCCAAGAGTTCATATCGACGGCGGTGTTTGGCACCTCGATGTCGGCTCATCACATCCTGGGGCTGAAGTAGGTCCCAAGGGTACGGCTGTTCGCCGTTTAAAGTGGTACGCGAGCTGGGTTTAGAACGTCGTGAGACAGTTCGGTCCCTATCTGCCGTGGGCGTTGGAAGATTGAAAGGGGCTGCTCCTAGTACGAGAGGACCGGAGTGGACGCACCACTGGTGTTCGGGTTGTCATGCCAATGGCATTGCCCGGTAGCTAAGTGCGGAAGAGATAACCGCTGAAAGCATCTAAGCGGGAAACTTGCCTTGAGATGAGTCTTCCCTGACCCTTTAAGGGTCCTAAAGGAACGTTTAAGACTAAGACGTTGATAGGTTGGGTGTGTAAGCGTAGCGATACGTTGAGCTAACCAATACTAATGAACCGTGAGGCTTAACCTGACAACACCGAAGGTGTTTTAGAGAGATTGAGTTGTTTTCAAAGAAAGTGAGAAGCCGAAAGGTGAAGGACACGCAGCTTGTTTGAGATTGAGGTTCTGGTTTAGTGAAGAAGAAACTAAACGGGAACAAACAGAATTTGTCTGGCGGCAATAGCGCGGTGGTCCCACCTGACCCCATGCCGAACTCAGCAGTGAAACGCCGTAGCGCCGATGGTAGTGTGGGGTCTCCCCATGTGAGAGTAGGGAACTGCCAGACATTAAATT
>NZ_JAMPPJ010000048.1:0-1406 GCF_028481025.1 Providencia sp. PROV150
ATATATCTCCCCTGACCCAATAGGGCTACTGGGTGGGTTTAATCCGTATGGGTATGTGCACTGTCCGACGGGGTTTATAGATCCGTTTGGGTTAGCGGGTTGTCCACCTAATGATTTTAGCAAAGCAAAGCCTCATGATGTCGTTAATGAACTAAAAAACTTTCAAGGCAAAGATTTTCATTTTGGAAATGAAACTTTTAAATTGGAAAAAAGAGGTCTTAAACACATACTAGAAAGGCATCATCCAGAATTTTGGGATGGTTCAATTAAGAATACGCAAAGTTTCTTCAATAAAGACATGTCTGTAAACGAAATCACAAATGCTATCGAAAGTGTTATGAAACAAAATAGAGAAACTTTAGTGACAAAAGGTTCTATTCGAATGTATCAGGTTGAAGGTCAATATAATGGCGTAACTTATACTTTAGGATTAAATAACGGTAGAGTAGGACAATTTTATCCAAAATAAGGGTTTTTATGATTGAAGTTTCAACATTTTTAAAAGTAGGAAATGATTTCTTAAATATATATGACTATGAAGGTGAGCTAGATGATGATTTCTATGTTGAAGGAGCATTAGAATTATCAATCAATAACACTACATTAATAGATAAGAGCATGTGGGATTGTATTGATCAGCTTTGGTGTTATTTTGTTGAAGGGCTCATGTTAATATCAAAGAATGAGGAGTTTAGAACTAATTTCCCTGATCAGCCTATTGAGGTTACATTTACACCAGTTAAAAAGCATGTATTGATTAGTGTAAAAGCCAACGTCCAGAAAAAAGTTTTTATTGAAAGAGATATATTCATAGCGTACATGGCATCACATGCTAAAAAATTTCTTTCCAAGCTGATCACTATAGGTAATGCAAATGTAAATGCATACATGCCCTACATACATGATGTTGATATTTTACTTGAAAAATATCCCCTTATTGAGTTTGATTAATATATAATAGCCAGAAAGTATTTCAACTTCCAATCTTCTGGCTTATCCATTGTTAAGAGCCCTCTAGTTTACCCTTTAGCCGCTAACACACTCAGCCATCAGCTCGCGCATGGTGTGCCGTATAACAGTTAGCTGCGCTTGCTGTTGTTGGTTTTGCTGCTTAATCGCTCGGACGTCTTCGCTGTCGGGGATTAATACCAAGCAGCCGTTTAAAATCTTTACCGTAAAGGTGAAGCCTGTCTCAAAACCCGCGGCTTTTAGCCATTGCCCTTTAAGGTGTATCGCGGGCGGTGGGCTTGCTTTGTTGCCGTTGGGGACATAGCCCACGGTGTAATAACGTTCTGTTTTTGGGGGGTTACGAACTCACCTCACTGCAAATCAATCAGCATGCGCCACTGGAATTCGGCTACAATGCGGTCGGGCAAGAATACCTTCGCCGCAGTGAGGCGGGTTTT
>NZ_JAMPPJ010000049.1:0-1186 GCF_028481025.1 Providencia sp. PROV150
TGTCTAAAGAAAAATTTGAACGTTCAAAACCGCACGTTAACGTTGGTACTATCGGCCACGTTGACCACGGTAAAACTACTCTGACAGCAGCTATCACTACTGTTCTGGCTAAAACTTACGGCGGTTCTGCTCGCGCATTCGACCAAATCGATAACGCACCAGAAGAAAAAGCGCGTGGTATCACCATCTCTACTTCACACGTAGAATACGATACTCCAACTCGCCACTACGCACACGTAGACTGCCCAGGACACGCCGACTATGTTAAAAACATGATCACTGGTGCTGCTCAGATGGACGGTGCAATTCTGGTTGTTGCTGCGACAGATGGCCCAATGCCACAAACTCGTGAGCACATCCTGTTAGGTCGTCAGGTTGGTGTTCCTTACATCATCGTTTTCCTGAACAAATGTGACATGGTAGACGACGAAGAGCTGTTAGAATTAGTCGAAATGGAAGTTCGTGAACTTCTGTCTCAATACGATTTCCCAGGCGACGACACTCCAGTTGTTCGTGGTTCAGCTCTGAAAGCGCTGGAAGGCAACCCAGAGTGGGAAGCGAAAATTGTTGAATTAGCAGGCCACCTGGATACTTACATTCCAGAACCAGAGCGTGCAATTGACAAGCCATTCCTGCTGCCAATCGAAGATGTATTCTCAATCTCAGGTCGTGGTACAGTAGTAACAGGCCGTGTTGAGCGTGGTATCATCAAAGTTGGTGAAGAAGTTGAAATCGTTGGTATTCAAGACACGGTTAAAACAACTTGTACTGGCGTTGAAATGTTCCGTAAACTGCTGGACGAAGGTCGTGCAGGTGAGAACGTTGGTGTTCTGCTGCGTGGTACTAAGCGTGAAGAAATTCAACGTGGTCAAGTACTGGCGAAACCAGGTTCAATCAAGCCACACACTAAATTTGAATCAGAAGTTTATATTCTGAGCAAAGATGAAGGTGGTCGTCATACTCCATTCTTCAAAGGTTACCGTCCACAGTTCTACTTCCGTACAACTGACGTAACAGGTACTATCGAACTGCCAGAAGGCGTAGAGATGGTAATGCCAGGTGATAACATCAACATGATCGTTACCCTGATCCACCCAATCGCGATGGACGACGGTTTACGTTTCGCAATCCGTGAAGGTGGCCGTACTGTAGGTGCGGGTGTTGTTGCAAAAATTATTGCATAATA
>NZ_JAMPPJ010000050.1:0-1037 GCF_028481025.1 Providencia sp. PROV150
GTCAACTCTAGCCATTACACCGCCACCGGGTTACTCGCCCATCAACGGGCGGGGCGTGGCAGTGAAAACTTCTTGCAATCACTGCAACAGAATCCGCAGCAGCCGCCATTTTGTACTGATGTGCATCGTTCTTATCAATACGACCGTGCACACAATGTGGTGCGTATTGAAGATGACCGTTGGAAGCAAACCACTTATCGGTATAACGCGAACGACCAAATCACCGAAACCCAATACAGTAACCAAATTGGCAATCGCGATGAAAAGTTCCTTTATGATGCGAACCTGAATCTCACCGAGCACATGACATTGCCGTCGGATGCGAAAGGGGCGATGTTGCAGTTATTCCAGCAACAACAAGCAGGACGTGTCACGCGGCGGGATACGGCAAGGGGGTATCAACTTTACCATTACGATGTCAACGGGCGGTTAGAGAAAAAGGTTGTTTATGAACATGGCTATCGACCAAAAGAGTGGCGCTATCTGTGGAACACTCAAAACCAACTGACCGCATGCTTCACACCAAAAGGGGATTGTTGGCGCTATACCTACGATGCGTTTGGTCGCAGGCTGAGTAAAACGCAAACAGTGGATAGCCAAGCGGCTCATATCAATCCACTGTTTCCCCAACTTAAGCCCAAAGTGACGGCATGGCACTATTTGTGGTCGGGCGACCAAATGGTGGAAGAAACGCCGATTTATGCGGATGGGACAATCGCTTATGACTCGCAAGTGCAATGGCTGTATGAACCGGGTGCAATCACACCGACGGCGCGCTATCAAAATGGCAAATTGCATTATGTGGTGACCGACCACCAAGGGACACCCCGAGAGATTTTCACAGAAGCGGGTAAGGCTAGCTGGGCAGGGCGGCTCAATACGTGGGGACAGATGCAGTTTTGGCAATCCCGCGATGGTCTTGCTGACAATGACCCAACTTATACCGAATGTCACTTCCGTTTTGCAGGTCAATATGAAGACCGAGAAACGGGGTTGTATTACAACCGCTTCCGCTATTATGATAAGGACAGTGGGCA